>JBIPND010000004.1:0-20721 GCA_044374015.1 Luteolibacter sp.
CCGCAACAGCGGTCGGCTCGAGCTCGCCATCGAAGCGCTCGAAAAGCACGTCGCCGCCGCGCCGTCGTCGCTCGATTTGCGGACGCGCCTCGGCATTCTCCACTTTTCCGCCAAGCAGGATGAAGAAGGCCTGCGGGTGCTCAAGGAGGTGTTGGCAATCCACCCGCAGCAGGCGCTCGCCCACCAGGCGCTGGCGAAGTATTTCCGCTCGCACCAGCAACCCGAGGCCGCCCGCCTGCATGCCGGCGAGTTGCTGAAAATCCGCAGTGGCTCGCCGGCGGATTTCCTCAAACTCGCCGCGGAATGGCTGGCGGCGGACGAACCCCGGCAGGCGCGGCTGTTGCTGGAGCGGGCAATTTTCAGCCATCCGGAGCACCCCGAACTGCTGCAACAACTCGCCATCGCCACCCGCCGCGATCCGGAGACCCGGGAAAACGCCGCCCGGATTTTCCGCGAAGCCGAAGCGGTGCTGCCCGCCGGGGCGAAAAACGAACCGGCATTTCTCATCGAGGCCGCCGAGACCCTGATCGACCAAGGCCAGAGCAAAGCCGCCGAAGACCGTTTGCGCGCCGCGATCCGCGGCTATCCGCCCGAGGCGAAAAAAGAAAGCGCCGCCGCCCTCCGCCGCCTCGCCGCGCTGTGGGATGCTGAAAACCGCAATGCCGACGCCGCCCGCGCCCTGCGGCTGCGCGCCGATGCGCTGGATCGTTAAGATTTCCTGGCAAATCCCGGCCCGCAAATGTCTTGCACAAACCAGGCACCGGCACTAACTCCCCTCTCATGTCCTCCGAAACAACCCTCATTTTATTCAAGCCTGACGCGATTTCCAAAAACATCACCGGTCAGGTGCTCGCCCGTTTCCAAGCCGAAGGTTTTGTGATCCGCGGCATCAAGATGATGCAGCTCAGCGATGAAATCCTCGCCGAGCACTACTCGCACATCGCCGACAAACCGTTCTTCCCATCCGTCCGCGGCTTCATGCAGGAAACCCCGGTCATCGCCCTCGCGCTGGAAGGTGAAAACATCATCACCCGCGTCCGCGACCTGCTCGGACCCACCGATTCGATCGCCGCCGCCGCCGGCACCATCCGCGGTGACTTCGGCCACAAGGACGGCGATGCGAAAATGCGCAACGTCTGCCACGCTTCGGATTCCGTCGAAGCCGCCGCCACCGAGATCAAGCGCTTCTTCAGCGACAGCGAGATTTTCAGCTACTGAAAAAATAAGGAGAGTGGACATTCTGTCCACCTGCCGATGAAACGCGAAAGCGAAGTCGCAACGGCTCATCTTTCTCTCCCCATCGTCCTCGCGGACAGAAGTGTCCGCGCTCCTTAACGCCGCCCGGCGATTTGTTCGCCTTGAGAGCTTGTGACCCGGGGATTCAGAAGTTAGCTTTTGCCGATGTTCTCCCCCGGTTTCGAATACACCACTTGGTTGGGGCTGAGCGCGTTGCTGCTCTTTTACGGGGTCGGGATCCTCCACGTGCTGCACGCGTTGATGCACGTGCGCACCTCGCAGGGGACCATCGCCTGGGTGATCTCGCTGCTGACGATTCCGTTTCTGGCGATCCCGATGTATTGGTTGTTAGGTCGCACCCGGTTCTCGCAGAATGTCGGCGGGCGGCGCGAAAACGACAGCCGCTTGCACCAACTCGCGGTCGCCATGCACCAGCGGCTCAGCGGCTATGAGGTCGAACTGCCGGACGACGACGCCTTCGAGCGCGCCGCGCAATTGTTAGGCGGGCTGCCGTTCACCCGCGGCAACGATCTGGAGCTGCTCATCGACGGTGAAAAAACCTTCGAGCGGATCTTCGAGGCGATCCTGGAAGCCCGGAGTTACCTGTGCGTGAATTTTTTCATCGTTAAAAACGACACCCTCGGCACGCGTTTCCAACAAGCGCTGATCGAGCGCGCCCGCGCCGGAGTGAAGGTTTACTTTTTGTTCGATGAAATCGGTTCGCACAAGCTGCCGCGGCGCTACTTGAACGCGCTCAAAGAGGCGGGCGTCGAATGCCACTCGTTCGGCATCAACCGCCATTGGTGGTCACGCTTTCAGCTCAATTTCCGAAACCACCGCAAGATCGTCATCAGCGACGGCAAGACCGCCTTCATCGGCGGCCTCAACGTGGGCGACGAATACCTCGGCCGCGACCAACGCTTCGGCGAGTGGCGCGATACCCATTTGAAATTGCGCGGCCCGGCGGTGCAATCGATCCAACTGGTGTTCCTCGAAGATTGGTTCTGGGCGGCGGGTCATATCCCGGATTTGGTTTGGCAAACCGACGCCCAAGCTGCCGACCAAGTGGCCGCCGTGATTCCCACCGGCCCGGCCGATCCGGCGGATTCGTGGCAGTTGATCGTCGCCGAGGCCGCCAACTCGGCGCGCCAAAAGCTGTGGATTGCCTCGCCCTATTTCGTCCCGGATGAAGGCGTGCTCACCGCCTTGCAAGCGGCAGCGATCCGCGGCGTGGACGTTCGGATCCTCATTCCGGAACGCGCCGACCAGCTGCTGGTCTGGCTCTCCGCGTTTTCCTACTACGAGCAATCCATCCCCTTCGGCGTGAAATTGTTCCGCTATCACAAGGGGTTCCTGCACCAGAAAGTGATGCTCATCGATGAACGGCTGGCCGCCGTCGGCACCGCCAACCTCGACAACCGCTCGTTCCGTCTGAATTTCGAAATCACCGCCTTTTCCACCGACCGCGCCTTCGTGGACGAAGTGGCTCACATGCTGGCCACGGATTTTTCGTTCTCGACCGAGGCCAAGGTCGAAGGTTTCACCGGCAAGCCGTTTCTATTCCGCGCCGCCTGCCGCGCCGCCCGCCTGCTTGCGCCGATCCAGTGAGCTGATAAGGAGGCACCACACTCTTGTGGTGCTGGCGAATGGAACGCCATTGAAAAGCGCGTGGCTTTCCCCAATGGCTTTTCATTCGCATCCACGACAAAAGCACCCACCGCTTCGGCGGACAAACACGCTGCTAACTTCGGCTTCTCAATGGCGTCGACGCTCATAGAGCGCCGCTACATGCGGTTTCATTGGCTCAGAAACTCGGACGTTAGTAGGGAGTGTCGTGGCTCCTAGACCGCGCCGCGCCTAAGTCAGAGCTTTGCCACCCTGCCCAGATCCGGGCGTTGGCGGACGATGTTGGCGAGCATTTTCCGGCAATGATCGTGCTTGGTGCGCTGGCCGAGAAGCTCGGCACTGCGGGCGAACGAGCCCCACTGGACGATGGTCAGTTCGACGTTGCGGCGGCCCCACAGGTTCATGACGTCTTTCGACGGCTTGTAGATATCCACCGTGCCGGTGCCGAGCAGCGCCGAACCGTAATCGTCCACCACATACAAGTAGGGCAGTCCTTTGATCCGGAAGGTGGTCCCTACCGGATAGAATGACCAATCCGCCGCCGCGCTCCGGACACTGTTGCTGTAGCGCAACTGGGTGCCGGTGGCATTCTTGCTGCCGTAAATCAAATGGTCGTCCTCGCTGCACGTGTAGGCGGTGGTGCGGACGATCCGGTTGCGATCGCTGAACGCGTAAACCGGCATCGCATGCTTGTCGCGGGGTTTGCCAGCGGCGGCGGCGACCGCCACCGAAGAGGTGGCCGGAAGCGCGAAGCTTTCTTTTTTCGCCAGGCCGGTGGAGCCCGGGCCGATCGAAGATTTGGAGAGCACGTTGACGTTGGAACTCCCACAGTTAGTGAGCAGCGCGGCGACCAGTGCGAGAGCGGAAAGGGAAAAAATTCTGAAAATCATGCTTGAGGAAAAGGAAAAGACTTTTGCGGGCGTCCAGTAAAGGCGTGCTTTGCATAGGCAACCGCAGGGAATCCGGCAAACTGAAAAAGCCTCGGTTAGGGAATTTACCATGTATTCCCGCTGGTAATCAGCTACTTGACCAACTACCAAAGACGATTTATTTTTACCGGAGTCTCCCGGATCCTATCAATGTCGGCTATCGGGTGGTTGCCGGCAGCCAGGCACGGGCACCGGTGCTGCGCTCGGAAGCGGCCCGGAAAAACCCTTCCAGCCCGCGGCGTCCGTGCAGGTCCGCCACCGCATCGACCGTCCGCCCCCAGCGCCAGCGGAACCCCGCATCGCGCAATCTCATGGGTTCGGCCCAGCGGCTTTTGGTCACCAGTTCCGTTTCGGTCCCCATCAGCCGCGCGCCGATTTCCAACATCCACTTGGCCGCCGGCAACCCCAGCGGCATGCCCACCGCCTCGCGGAAGGTGCGCATCCACTCGCGGTTGGTCGGGAATTCCGGGGCGGTGACGTTGATCGTGCCGTCGAGAAACGGATCATTGATCGCAAAATCCACCGCCCGCAGGAAATCCTCCATGTGGATCCAACTGATCCGCTGGTTCCCCGATCCCATCGCCCCGCCGAGGCCGCGGGCGGTGAGTTTCCTCAACACATCATAGACAGTCGCTTCTTCGTTGGCCAAAACCATGCCGATCCGCAGCGCCAGCTTGCGGGTGGCCGCCGGCACCGCTGCCCCGAAAAACGCATCCTCCCACGCCTGCGCCACTTCGCAGGAAAACCCTTCGCCCGGTTCGCCGAGCCAGTCATTCTGCGGTTTGTCCTCCGCGTGGCGATACCACGTCGCGGTGCTGGCGTTGAGCCAATTCTTCGGCGGCGTCTTGCAGCCGGCGATCGCCTCGCCGATCACCCGCGTCGCAGCCACCCGCGAATCGATGATTTCACGGCGGTTTTTCGCGGTGTAGCGGCAGTTCACGCTGCGCCCGGCCAGGTTGATCACCGCCTCCGCGCCTTCCAGCGCCAGCGCCCACGGGCCGAGGGTTTTGCCGTCCCATTCCAGGAACATGCCATCGCCGCTCCAGCCTTCGCGGCTGCGGGCGATGGCCACGACCTCCTTGCCGCGGCGGGCGAAATGGCGGCAGAGATAACGGCCAAGGAATCCATTGGCTCCGAAGATGACGATGACAGGGTTCATAAAATGAGGATGAGTTGGAGTGAGGATTAAATGTTGCAGGCGGAATCGGTGCGGAGCGGCGGCGGCATCGAGCCGAGCGCGACGGCGAGGTGCGTGTCGCCCTTCACCTTCAGCAGCCGGGAAAGGGTCAGGCGCTTGTCACCAAATAGAGGGCAGCGGGGCTATCAGTGGCATTGATCTTGGTTTCCTTATTGTTTTTGTTTTTGTGTACTTCGATCTTTCAGGAAATTCTGAAAAATCACTCCAAAAAAATTTGTTATCCGAGCAGCTTGGCTGCCAGTTGCACCGCCAGACCATACTTCATCGCTGACACCCGATCCGCCATCTTCGACGCGAATCCGACAAAATCCTCGAGCGCGCGCATCTGCTCATGGAAGGCCTTGCCTTCCAGAGTTGCGATCCCGCGGCTCTCTTCGGCGCACTTGTTCAAAATCGCCAGCGCCGGCTCGATTTCCCGCCGCTTCCGCTCGCGGGCCACGATCGTGAAAATCTGCCAAACATCCTTCTCCGCTTCGAAAAACTCACGCCGCTCGCCTTTTTTCACCACCACCCGGATCAATCCCCAGGCCACCAACTCTTTGAGATTGCTGTGCGCGTTGCCACGGCTGATTTGCAGTTCCTCCATCACCGCATCGGTCGTCATCGCCGCCGGGGCCGTCATCAGCAGCGCATGAATCTGCGCCATCGTCCGGTTGATCCCCCACTGCGTGCCGAGCGCCCCCCACTGGCCGACGAACTCGTCGCGGGCGTGTTTCAGTTGTTCCGCTTCGTTGCTCACGGTTTCAATAAATACTGAAAACTCGGGAAGAACAAGTAAATTCATTGTGGCTTGAGAATTGCTTAAATCCTGTGACGAATATGCCACATCTCGTTCCGTGAGCGGGATCCTCCGTATGCTACCTGTGTAACCGATCTGAATCCCAATCCCAAAAACAAACCAATCATGAGACACTTCCTTAATTCCCCCACCCCTCCCGCCGCCCCCCCCGGGGCCTTGGGCAGGTCACTTCGTTTACCCGCTAATCCGCCCAATTTCAAATCGCCCGGAGCTTCCGTATTACGGCGTGGAGTGTCCGCCCTCGCCGGGCTGACGTTGCTCAGCGCGGGCACACAGGCACAAGTCACGAATACGGTTTGGGACATGACCCTCGCTTCGCCTTCAGCCATCGGAACGAATGTGCTCGGAGGCTCGATCACGAGCGGTAACAACAATGGAACGACGACGCTTCTGAATAACACTTCGGTATCCACCGTCTATTCAGGAGCAAGTGGCGGAAACAACGCAGGTGCGGCGGCCCGTGTAGGGGCGCTCAACACTGCAGCCAGCGGTAGCGCCTATTTCGAGGTGACTCTGACTCCACAAAACGGCGCCACTCTCACCTTGAGCGAGCTCAGCTTCGGTTCGCGGAGTACCGGCACCGGGCCTCAGGCATACACCATCCGAACCAGCATCGATTCTTACGCCGCTGACTATGTCACCGGAACCCTCCCTGGAAGCGCATGGGGTTTAAGATCAAACGCGGGGCTCTCGCTCGCTTTCTCCTCAGTAGTGAGTTTCCGCATCTACGGTCACAACGGCGCCGGAACTCCTGCTGCAAACACCGCAAACTGGCGCATTGACGATCTGACTTTCAAAACTTCCTCCTCCGGAGGTGCTGACCTCACCCCACCAACTGTGGCGAGTCTCTCACCTGCTGACGATGCTACGGGCGTGCCGATCGCTGCCAACCTAGTCGTCACCTTTTCAGAAAGTATTGTCAAAATCCCGGCCGCTCTTGGTGCCATCGAAATCCGCAAATCCATCTCCCCATTTGACTTGATCGAGTCGTTTTCGATCGGCTCGACATCCGTGGCGGTAAGTGGAAATACCATGACCATCAATCCGACGGCGGACCTTGCTTATTCGACCGGTTTTTATGTGACCATCGCCGCAAACTTGGTGGAAGATGCCGCAGGAAACAAGTTCGGCGGACTTACGCAGGCTTCCGATTGGAACTTTACCACTGTGCCTGCGCCAGTCCCCCCGTCGGTTGTCATCAACAAATACCTTAACGGAACCCCGGACATGGTCGAACTTCTCGTTGTCGGCAACGGCGCCACAGGCACCACCTGGGACCTCCGCGGCATGATCATCAAGGACTTCAGCAGCAACATGGGAAGTGATTCAGGTGGCAAATATACTTTCAACGATGCCACGATTTGGTCCGCAGTGCCTGTCGGAACACTTATCGTGCTCTCCAAATCAGCTGTCTCCAGCGACGTTGATCCGGCAGGTTTCAACCTTGTGGTGGGTCTAGACGACCCCACTTACTTCACTTCCAGTGGCGGTGGCTCTTTTGACGTTTCGACCACGGATATGGTCATGATCAAGGCAGCCAACTCGGGAGTCGCAGATGTGACCGGCGGCATCCATGCCTTGGCGGGCGGCGCGGCAGGATCCCTTTTCAACTCGTTTACAGGCGCCAAGTTGCTCTCGTCCGGAACCACCAGCTCGGGCTTGGGAGCTATCGCCACCACCTCGACCTCAAGCATTGCCGACTACAGTGGAACGGCTGCCACCTCGGGAGCTCTGACCAGTGCCAACTTCGGCGTACCTAACAACTCTACAAATGTCACCTATGTCTTCGCCCTTCGCGGAACGCAGCCAGGCGACGGCTCGGGTCTCGCCACCGTCACTAACGCCTCGGTCGGCTCCCTTGCCGGAAAAAACATCTTCCTGTCCGCTCAAACGGACAATCAGTCTGTAAATATCGCCCTCGACGCGCAAGTTCCGGGTGTGACTCTCACTGACGTCGTGATCACAGTCCCGGCCGATATGGGATCCCCCAGTGGAGTCTCTGTGACGGGCGCTGGTGCCGGAGTTCCCAATGCCGCCATCAGTGGCCAAAACGTCACCATTTCCGGTCTTGCTCTGACCAATGCCAATCTTGTCGATGTCACCATTTCCGGTCTCGACACCCCGATCACAACGGCGGCCAGCAGTGGCAGTCTGCCATTTGTCGTAAAAACGGCGAAGTCAGGTGGCACCCCGACCGACATCAATACCCAACCAATCGCCCGGGCGATCATCCCGATTGAAGCGATACGTGATGTGGACGCCAACGGTGTGGCACTGGATGCGGGAGCGATTGTCGCAATCCAAGGAGTTTGCACAGCTGCTCAATTTTACACCACCAATACATTAGCCGTCCTACAAGATGGAAATTTCGGGGTCACCATCTTCCGCTCCACCGCTGTGGGTAATCCGTTTGTTCGTGGAAAACGATTTGCAGTCCTCGGCAGCGTCGGGCAATTCAACGGGGTGACCCAAGTCACCCCGACGTCATTCGACAATGTGGTCGATCTTGGAATCGCCACAGAGCCGTCACCGCTGGTGATCACCATCCCGAATCTGCTCGCCACCCCAGAAGCGTATGAAGGCCGCCTGATCACCGTTGAAAATATCGCACGACTCTCGGGCGATACCACGTGGGGTTCCGCCGCCTCGGCCAGTACCGCCGTCAACATGCAGGACACCGGCTTGCCACCGAATCAGATCACCATTCTGATCACAAACAACTCGGGAGCCTTCACGGCTCCTCCAGGCGCAGCGAATATCACCGGAGTTTTCTCCCAGAACGACAACAGCTCGCCTTTCCTGGACAGCTACCAATTGCTACCGCGCGCCCAGTCCGATATTGCCCCACTTGATTCCGGTTACGGATCTTGGATCGACGGCTTCTTCCCCGGCGTGACCGATCCCCTCATTATCGGATTCGACGCGGATCCGGATGGCGACGGTATTCCTAACGGGATCGAAGCGCTCAGCGGCGGAACGCCGAACTCCGCCGGAGTATTCGCCACCACCGAGCTGACGAAAACCACCAACGGCCTGACCTTCCTCTATCCGCAATCCAAGGCAGTGCCATTCGGGGTGACGGCCGGCTACGAATGGTCCACCGACCTGGTCAACTGGCAAACCGGCGGCGGCTCCTTCGGCGGAGTCACCGTGACGCTTGGCGACGAGATCTGGGACGACACCGAAGCCAACGCCGACATCTATCAGGTAACCGCCACGGTGACGGTCGGCACCGCGCCGAAGTTGTTTGTCCGCGTCAAAGCGCTGCAGCCGTGATTTGAACTGAATTCCCGAAAGCCCCGGCCCTCCCAGCGAGGACCGGGGTTTTTTGTGGTCTGGACGCGATCCCGACGAAGTCCCTGGACTGCTGCAGCCTGCTGCCGCTTTGATGCCCGCAGCCTGCTGCGGCATGGGCAGAAACGTGTCCAACCCCCAAGCGGCCCCGCCCCCCCCCCCCCCCGCCAGCAGGCTGGCAAGACCCGGAAGCGGCAGCCGGCCGCACCCGGCGCTGCCAACGATCAACGAACTGCTGTGATCCGTAGTTCCTGATTTCTTTTCGAGGACCAGAACCTACGCTGCGCTGGTTGTGGAAATGACCGCGGTGCCGCAAAGGTCGCGGCGGATCGCAAAGCGGGCCGCTCTGGATTCTTCTTTGCGTCCCTTGGCGACCTTTGCGCCTTGCGGTGAACTCTTGATTTGAAGACGCTGAGATGCTTAAGGAGGTGCTGAAATAGGATCCGGGTCTGAGGGGGCGGTGGCGGGGGTGGCGGGGTGAAAGATTGGAGCGAGACGCTCCAACAACGGCCTGTGGCGAGACGCCCAATACTGTCATTTTAGCCATTAAGAGTAAGAAAAATTCAACCGCAGATGAACAGGATGAACGCAGATAAACAGAGGGAAATTTCAGTCTTTATCTGTGTACTTCATCTGTGTCCATCTGAGTTCATCTGCGGTTAAAAATTCTTAAACTGACAGTATTGGGCGAGACGCCGCTGGCACCTCCGCGCGCGGAGACTTATGGTGCCTCCTGATTGGCTCACGGCAGCGCCACCCTGATCCTGGCAAAGCGCTGGCTGGAACCCGAGGGGTCGCCCGGATCCCTCGCCGTCACGCGCTCCCACTGGTCATCGATTGCTTCAATCGTGAGAGCGGTGCCCGTCGTCCATGAATCGAGGGTGGAGGAAAACTCGGGTTCATACACCAAGCTGCTGTCCTTGCGGCGGATGAACTCGATGGTCAGGACCGGATCGGCTTCACTCCGATCAAGCGCGGCTGCGGGCAGCCCGCTGGTGCCGCCGCCGCCGGCGATCAACTGGCTGCTGTCGGCGCGGGAGGCATCCATGTTGAACGCGAATTTCAGGAGATTTGGAACCCCGTCGCCATGGGGCATGGCACCGGGTTCCGCATCGGAGCCGGTAAGCCCGGCAGCGGCGGGGAAGTCTGCGAAGGTGATGCTGCTGGTGGAAGTTCAGTGGACATGGAGTATCCAGAAACTGCTGGGTGCGGCCGTGCTGAGCGAAATCCGGATCTCCCAGACATCATCTTCAAGCGGCGTGGCGGAGGTCACCGCCATGCCCGGGCCTTCCACCTGCCATTCGTTGTTTGCAGGGGTGAAGCCTCAGACATCCTGACCTACCCCCCGAGCACTGCGGATTTGCGGACGGGCGAGAGGAAACCCAATGATCCCAAACTGGCAATTCCTGCAATCGTCTTCATGCTAGCGGCATGCCGCAGATCCAACTTCCCATCTTTCCAGTCAGCAGCACTGCCATCACCTCCGAACTCGCCTTCGAGCAGCGCGACGGACAGGTTTATTATTTCAACGGTCATCTTCCCGTCTTCACCCATCCCGTCGATGATATCGCATCGTTCCGGTTTTTCACTAGCCAACTCATCGCCAACGGCAGTGCCTCGCAAAGCCAGATTTCCAAGGCCTTTGGCGTGCCGCTCATTACGGTGAAACGGGCCTGCAAAAAACTTCGCCTCGAAGGAGCCAGTGGGTTCTTCCGCCCGTCCCCGCCTCGTCAGGGACACAGGCTCACCCCCGAACTCCTCGTCCAAGCCCAAGCCTTACTCGATGAAGGTCTGGAAGTGCCCGTCATCGCAGAGCGCTTCGGCATTCTTCCCAACACCCTGCACAAAGCCATCAGCCACCATCGCTTGAAAAAAAAGATCGCGGCCAACTAAGCCCCGCACCTTCCCGCACCACCCCGCCGCCCACCACCCAAAGCGCACGCAGCGTCCAAGACGGCCAAGCCACCATGGGCGTGGCCACCACCCGCCCCATGGATCGCGTCGCCGCCGCCATGGGAGAGTTGGAAAAAGCAGACATCCTCTTCCAGGCGGCCGATGACATCCCCAACGGCGGCGTGCTATGCGCCCTGCCCGCGCTCTTAGCCATCGGTCTGCTACGCCATGCCCAAAGCCACTTCGCCTTTCCGCCCGGCTACTACCCCATAGAATCGATTTTCCTACTCTTGGCGTATCTCGCCCTCGGCCGCGTCGCCAGCCTCGAACAACTCCGCTACCAAGCCCCCGGAGAATGGGGCAAACTCCTCGGTCTCGACCGCATCCCCGAAGTCAAAACCCTCCGCGAAAAAACCAGTCTGTTAGGCGACGACGAAGCCCGCACCGCCCTCTGGAGCAGCCAGCTCGCCCGCGACTGGATGGCCCACGACGTGCAAGCCGCCGGAGTCCTCCTCATCGACGGCCACACCCGCGTCTATCATGGCAGCCTCACCAAGCTCCCCCGCCGCTACGTCAGCCGCGAACGCCTTTGTCTACGCGGCACCACCGACTACTGGGTCAACGCCCTCGACGGCCAACCCTTCTTTTGCGTCACCCAACCCATCGACCCCGGCCTCATCAAAACCCTCCAATGTCCAGCGACAATTATAAATTCCCTTCGACGACAATTATAATTACCCATTTTTTTCAGTTAGGAACGGGGCTCTTCAGCCGCCTCCCCCCGCCTCCCCTGGGGGACGGGAGGGGAGAAGTCCCCTTGGGGATTTAGGGGGAAACCAACGGGGTCGAGCTGCCTCAGCTCGGCGGGGTTTGGGGCGGCAGCCCCATCCTTCGTGCCGGGCGATCCGGGGTCCGGTTTGGACCCTTTTTCGCCCGCCCTTTTTACCCGCTGGCTGACGCCGTCGAACTCCAAAATAATCGAATGATGCACCAGCCGGTCGATCGCCGCCATCGTCGTCAGCGGGTCCTTGAAGATCTGGTCCCATTGACTGAAGACCAGGTTCGAGCTGATCAGCAAACTCCGCCGTTCGTAGCGCTCGGCCAGCAGCGTGAAGAGCACTTCCATTTCCTCCCGGCTCTGTTGCACGTAGCCGATGTCGTCCAAAATCAGCACGTCGAAACGGTCGAGCTTCTTGAGTTCCTGCTCGAGGCGCAGGTCGCGCTTCGCCGCCAGCAACTGCCCCTTAACCGCCGGACCATCAATCATCCGCTTGCGCACCGCTCCCGGCACTCGGTGCTGCGCTGGTTTACTGGTGTTTGTGCTCGATCAACGAATCGCTCCAGACCATCCTGCTGGCTCACTCAGTGTTCTGCCATCTCTCCAAGTGGGTGTGATCAAAATGCCCCGGGGGCTGAGGGACAGCGGTTCTTTACCGGCAGTGGTGAGTGACACCAGCAAGTCCACCGCGGCTTCGCCGGTCAGGTCGTTGTGTTGCTCCATGCCGGCCCAATCCTCGCATCCGCGACGGCATTCGAGTTGGACCAGGCCGATGTCTTGGGGTACGCGCAGGCCCGCCTTGTTCACCCATTCCTCGACCACCGTGTGCAACGTTAGAATCGCATCGGGTTTTCGCTCTATCAGCCACTCGCGGAAAACCTTGGGACGTTCCCGGCTGGAATCCACCTCGAGAAATGGCTCTAACCGATTCGCGCGCGGCAGGGTTTTCACGGCATACTCGAAGGCCGCGGTGAACCGGCCGCCCACCAAGCGGTCAATCCCACCCTCGATGACGAGGGCGGGTCTGCGGATTCCCACTTCACGAATCCGTTCCAGCGCCTCAACGACCAGCGCGTGGTGGTCCACACAGGCGAAACTGAGGGTTGGATCGTGGGTGCGGACACCGGTGACGACCGCCGCGAAGCCGCGCCACAAAGTTTCGAAGTCAGGGGGCAAACGGTTTTCCTTCATCATGCCGATCACGAGCGCACCGCGGATTCCTCGGGCTCTCAGGATCGATTCGAGACGCCCTGCGCCCAAGTTCGGATCGTGCAGCCAGAATTCATCGAGACCGTAGCCAAGCTGGGCGGCCCGTTGGCGGCAGCCAGCCACGTAGTCAGGGATGGTGGGGTGCCGCAGAAATGCTTGGCGATCATGGTTGGCGTTGATCAGTGCGAAGTTGTGTTTGTAGCCCGCCTCCGAACCCCGGCGCAGTTCGGCCATCAACTCGGAAACCACCGGGTTGGCCGTGTATCCCAAATCGGCGGCGGCCTGGCGCACCCGTTGCCGGGTGGACTCGGGAATTTGCGGGTCGTTGCGCAGGGCTAGGGAGACCGTGTTTTTGGAAACTCCGGCGCGTCGTGATACATCAGTCATGGTGACGCGTTTCATGTGGGACTTGACTGTCAAGTTGCGAGCCGATTTACAAGTGCGATTGCATCGTGGGTAATAACGGTGATGTTCACGATCGGTCTTGATTATGGTACGAATTCGGTGCGCGCGCTGGTCGTGCGCTGCGCTGATGGCGCGGAAATTGGCACCGCGGTGTTTTACTATCCTTCCGGGCACGAGGGGATTTTCCTCGATCCCGCCGATCACAATCTCGCCCGCCAGCACCCGGCTGATTGGTTGCTCGGCGCGCAAACAGCGATCCGCGAGGCGCTTGCCCAAGCGGCCGCCGTTGCGGATTTCTCGCAGGAAAAGGTCATCGGAATCGGCGTGGACGGCACCGGATCCTCCCCTTTGCCAGTGGATGTGGAAAACGTGCCGCTTGCCTTGCATCCGAATTTCCAAGGCAATCTGAACGCCCTGTGCTGGCTGTGGAAAGATCACACCTCGATCAACGAGGCCGCCCGTATCACGGAAACGGCTGGCCGTTCACGGCCGCATTACCTCGCGAAAATCGGCGGCACTTATTCCTCCGAGTGGTTCTGGGCGAAACTCTGGCACTGCCTCAACACCGATCCTGAGGTTTTCGACGCCGCCCATTCCTGGGTCGAACTTTCCGATTTCATCCCGGCGGTGCTCGCGGGGGTCCGCCGCCCGGAGGACATCGTTCGCGGCGTTTGCATGGCCGGCCACAAGGCGATGTATGCCGATGCCTGGGGCGGCCTGCCCGATGAGGATTTTCTGACATCACTCGATCCCAAGCTCGCCTCGCTGCGACCGCGGCTCTATCAGAAGGCGGTCGATGTGTCCTCCCGCGCCGGTTCGCTTTGTCCCGAGTGGGCGGAGAAACTCGGACTGCCGGACGGTATCGCCATCGCCGTGGGTGAGATGGATGTGCACTATGGCGCGATCGGCTGTGGCGTGGACGAGGGCACTTTGGTCAAGGTGATCGGCACCTCCACTTGCGATTGCGCGGTGGTCTCCGCAGATAAAAAGGTAGCCGACATTCCCGGCATCTGCGGCATCGTCAAAGGTGCCATCCTTCCGGGCTACTACGGGGTCGAAGCCGGGCAGTCCGCCGTGGGCGACATCTTTAAATGGTTTGTGGAAGGAGTCTGTGAAGGTGACTCCGCGCTGCATGCCGAACTCACCGAACAAGCAACCGCGCTGCAGCCCGGCCAGTCCGGACTAGTTGCGCTGGATTGGAACAATGGCAACCGCACGATCCTCGTGGACCAGCGCCTGACAGGCCTGCTGCTCGGCCAGACACTGCATACCTCCCGCGCCGAAATTTACCGCGCCCTCATCGAAGCCACCGCATTTGGTGCCCGCTCCATCATCGAGCGGATCGTTGAATATGGCGTGCCGGTCAAGCGCATCGTCTGCTCCGGCGGCATCGCCACCAAGAACCCGCTGCTCATGCAGATCTACGCCGATGTCACCGGTTGTGAAATGCGCGTCTCACGCTCCGACCAATCGTGCGCGCTGGGTGCCGCCATCGGCGCGGCGGTCTGTGCCGGAGTTCATCCGGATTTCGCCACCGCCCAGGCCGCGATGACCGGGCTCAAGGACATCATTTATCGTCCGATTCCAGTCAACCAGGCAGTCTATCAGGAACTCTTCACCCTTTACCGCACTCTTCACGATGCCTTCGGCGGCATCAAGCCCGCCGCCGATCTCGGCCATGTCATGAAAGACCTGCTCGCCATCAAGACGCGGCAATCCTTTTAACCCATGAATCACCTCGAAAATCCATGTCTGACATCAACAAGTTCAAGTCCCTCGAAATCTGGTTCGTCACCGGCTCCCAACACCTCTACGGGCCCGAAGCCCTCAAGCAGGTCGATGAACATTCAAAAGCCGTCGTCAAGGCTCTCAATGTCTCCGGCGCGCTGCCCCACAAGATCGTTTTCAAACCGGTTCTCAAGTCGTCCGCGGAAATCACCCAGCTCGCCAGCGATGCGAACTCGGAGAAAAACTGCATCGGCATCATCGCTTGGATGCACACGTTTTCACCGGCGAAAATGTGGATCGAAGGCCTGCAGATCCTGCGCAAACCGCTCGCCGACCTGCACACCCAGTTCGGCCGCGACATTCCCTGGGAGTCCATCGACATGGACTTCATGAATCTGAACCAAACCGCCCACGGCGGGCGCGAATTCGGTCACATCGGAGCCCGTCTCCGCCTGCCGCGCAAAGTGGTCGTCGGCCACTGGCAGGACCCCGAAGTCCACGAACGCCTCGCCGCCTGGGCGCGCGCCGCCCGCGGTTGGCATGCCTCACGCAATCTCAAAGTGCTGCGCATCGGCGATAACATGCGCCATGTGGCCGTCACGGATGGCGACAAGGTTTCCGCGCAAATTCGTTTCGGCTGGGAAGTGAACACCCACGGTATCGGTGATTTGGTTGCCAAAATTGCTGCTGTCTCTGAAGCGCGTATCACCAAACTTTGCGCGCTCTATCAGGATAAATACCGCGTCGCGCCCGAGTTATGCCTTGGTGGCGCACGCCATCAGTCCCTGCGGGACTCCGCCGCCATCGAACTCGGCCTGCGCGCGTTGTTGGATGAAGGCGGCTTCACCGCGTTCACCACCACCTTCGAGGACCTTCACGGCATGAAACAACTGCCGGGCCTCGCCGTGCAGCGCCTCATGGAAGATGGTTATGGTTTCGCCGGCGAGGGCGATTGGAAAACCGCCGCTCTCACCCGCATCATGAAAGTCATGGCCCACGGACTGGCTGGAGGCACCTCGTTCATGGAGGATTATACTTATCATTTTGATCCCAAGAACCCGCTCGTTCTCGGCGCGCACATGCTGGAAATCTGCCCGTCGATCGCATCTGAAGTTCCAAAAATCGAGATCCACCCGCTCGGCATCGGCGGCAAGGAGGATCCCTGCCGCATGGTCTTCGATTGTGGCGCGGGCAAAGCAGTCAACGGTTCGATCATCGACCTCGGCAGCCGCCATCGTTTCCTCGTCAACAAAGTCGAATGCGTCGCACCGCAGAACAAGCTGCCAAAGCTTCCGGTCGCCCGCGTTTTGTGGAAACCGCTGCCCGATCTCAAAACGGCCACCGCCGCATGGATCCACGCCGGCGGCGCGCACCACACGGTGTTGTCCTACGCGCTCACCAGCGAACACCTTGAGGATTTCTCTGAAATCGCGAAGATCGAACTCAGCGTCATCGACAAAGCCACGAATCTCCGGTCGTATAAAAACGAATTGCGCCAATCCGACCTCTACTACCACCTGGCCCAAGGAATCCAAGGCTGATGAGCTATCAATCCCTCAAGGACGAATGCCTGGCAGCGAATCTCTCGCTGCCAAGGAGCGGGCTTGTCGATCTCACGTTCGGCAATGTTTCCGTCGCCGATCCTGAGCGGCGGGTTTTCGCCATCAAGCCGAGCGGAGTGGACTATGACAAACTCAGCGCTGACGACATGGTAGTGCTTGATTACCAAGGCAAGGTCATCGAGGGAGTTCTCCGTCCTTCATCGGACACGGCGACCCATCGCTGCCTGTTCCTGAACTTCCCGGGCATCCGCTCGGTGGTCCACACGCATTCGAGAAACGCGGTTGCTTTCGCGCAGGCGGGCATCGACCTGCCATGCCTCGGCACCACCCACTGCGATTACTTCCACAGAGCGGTCCCGGTCACCCGACCAATGACGCCCGGGGAAGTCGGCGCTGACTATGAGTGGCAGACCGGACAGGTCATCGTCGAGTGCTTCGCCGGGATCGATCCGCTCCACGTCCCGGCGGTTCTTGTTAGGAATCACGGGCCATTCGTGTGGGGACCATCCGGTGCCAAGGCGGTCGAAACCGCGCAAGCGCTTGAAATCGTCGCCGACCTGGCATTGAAAACCCTCGCTCTCAACCCATTCGCCATCCCCGCCCCGTCACATTTGTTAGATAAACACTTCTTCCGCAAGCACGGTCCGGATGCCTACTACGGCCAACTCTAAAACACACCTAACCCCATGCAAACCACCGACTGGATCGTCATCGCCATCTACTTCTGCATCATCGGCTTCGTCGCGCTTTATTACGGCCGCCAGCAGAAGGACACCACCGACTACTTCCTCGCCGGCAGAAACGCCGGCTGGATCACCATCGGCGCCTCCATCTTCACCTCGAACATCGGCTCCGAGCACATCGTCGGTCTCGCCGGCCAGGGAGCCGTCACCGGCATGGCGATGGCACACTGGGAACTCCACGCATGGGTGCTGATCATGCTCGCCGGATTGTTCGTGCCGTTCTATTACAAGTCCGGCGTTGAGACGATTCCCCAGTTTCTTGAAAAGCGTTTCAGCGCCCGCACGCGTTGGATTCTTTCTCTGGTCTCGCTGGTTGCTTACATTTTCACCAAGGTCAGCGTCACGGTTTACGCGGGTGCCATCGTCTTCCAGGCCCTGCTGCCCGAGGTCAATCTCACCATCGGCAATCTTTATCTCGACGCCTTCTGGATCGGTGCCTTCACCACGGTCATCATCACCGGTCTTTACACCGTTTTCGGTGGCATGCGCGCGATCATGGCCACCGCCACCCCTCAGGCGGTGATCATCCTGCTCGGCTCCTTCATCATCACCTACATCGGTCTCACCCGCCTCGGCGGAGATGCCGGTGCAGTCGCAGGCTGGGGCGAACTCATCACCACGGCCAAAGGAAACTCCGAGCAATTCGCACTCTGGCGCCCGCTCTCCGATCCGGATTTCCCATGGCTCGGCGTGCTCATCGCTTCACCGATCATCGGTATCTGGTATTGGTGTACCGATCAATACATCGTCCAGCGCACCCTCGCCGCCAAGGACCTCGCCACCGCCCGCCGCGGCGCACTCTTCGGCGGTCTCCTCAAGGTCTGGCCGGTGCTGATTTTCCTGATCCCCGGTATGATTGGCTGGGCGCTCGACCAAAAGTTCAACCGCGGCGCGCAAGACCCGCTGGTGATTCAGGAGTTCAGCAAGGATCTCACCAAGGTGGACAAGGCCAAAGCCGAACTCGCCGCCAACGCCCGCCTCAGCGAACTCAACAATGTCGCCGACGCCGATGGCCGCAAAGGTTTCTTCATCCCCCGCGAAATCAAGATGCAGAAGGTCACGGATGAATCCGGTCAGGAGCAAAGCGTGATGGCCATGGGCATCCGTGGCGACCAGGTCTTCCCAACTCTTGTCACATCGCTGCTGCCCACCGGCATCCGCGGTCTCATCGTCGCCTGCCTGCTGGCCGCCCTCATGAGTTCGCTCGCCTCGCTCTTCAACTCCAGCGCATCCCTCTTCACCGTGGACGTTTATGAGAAACTCCGCCCCGGCAAGTCACAGAAACACCTGTTGATGGTCGGACGCATCGCCACCACCGTGGTCGTCTTCTTCGGCATGATCTGGATCCCGGTCATGAAGAAAATCTCGGACGGCGGAATCTATCAGTATCTCCAGAGCGTGCAGGGCTATCTCGCCCCGCCGATCACCGCCGTATTCATGTTAGGCCTGTTCTGGAAACGCATGAACTCGGCCGGAGCCACCTGGGCGCTTGGCGGAGGCTTCGCGCTCGGCATGTTCAAACTCACCGCGCAGTCGTTCTTCGGCTCCGCCGAGGGCAAGATCCAGAACCCCGCCTTCATGGTGGCTATCGCGGACTTCAACTTCCTCTACGCCACCGGCGTGCTCATGCTCATCAGCGTGATCATCATGGTCGTGGTTTCGCTGATGACCGACCCGCCCTCCGAGGAGAAAACCCGCGGTCTCACCTACGGCTCGATCCATCACCTTGCCGAAGACGAAATCAAGAACAGCTGGGATTTCGGCAACAAACTCATGACCGGACTCATCCTGCTGCTCGTCGGCGGCATGTATCTCTACTTCAGCTTCTGGCTGAGCTGAAATGCAGGCGGGCCAATGGTCGGGTTTCGCTCCACCGCTAGGAGTTGATGCCGATATTGTATTATGCTGATACACCAAGAAGGCTGAAAGAATCGATGTCCGCATGGTGTACCACAACTCGAATGACACCCTCATTACGTTTGTTTGTTGCCTCCGCCCTCGTGGCAATTTTCATTTCGGAGCCGCTGAAGGCGGTCGAAAAGGAAGTTTCGCTGGTGACCGGCGAGGCCATAGGCGATTTGGCGGTGGCCGGTCGCCTGTCGATCGATCTTCACGCCGTCGCCCACGTGGCGGCATTTGGTGGTGAACTGCGAGGGTGATCGGGAATCCTGGTGGCTTGATGGAAAGAAAGGGCAGACGATGCCACGGAAACTGCGGCCTGAGCCGGGACATGTGATGGTGCTCGGAGGTGCCTCTTCGAATGCGCCATCGTTCAAGGGGGAAATCGCCGCCGTGCGCCTGCACGACCAAGCCATGAGCAGCGAAGAGATCGCCCACAACGTCAAGGGCGGGGTCATGCTCGGCACGGTGCTCAAGGACTGGTGGCGGACCGAACCGGACAAGTGGTGGGTCCTCGACACCAAGCATTTCCGTCACGCCATTGACGAGCAGGAGATGAGCCAATGGCCTGAACAGAAAAAGACTGATTTTCACAAACGCGTTCCCGAAATGGTCGAACTGGCCGAGCTTTGCTATCATGTTTACTCGGAGCGCCTCGCGATGCGATCGTCGGTGGTTGGAGTAAAACCGGAGGACCGTGGGGATGGAATCAAGTATCGCACACCGATCCAGCCATCGCAGGGAAGCTGGATGGGCTTCGACGGGCGCTTTGGGTGGGCTTGTCAGGAGCCGGGTTTCATCAATCCGCACGAACTTGTGCATGGTTGGCAGGCGATGACCGGTGGCATGACCGGTCAGTTTTGGGAGACGCACGCGAATTTCCCGCAGACCTATCTCGGAATCTATCAGACGATTCCGGTGCTGCCGATGGAGACTCCGATTTTCCCATCGAACGGGCGGACGTATTATCATGACCGCGGATTCTGGGAACACATCGCGCAGACCCCGGAGTATGGGCCGATGTTCATTTCCAAGCTTTGGTATGACGGGCCCACGACGGAGAACAAGAATCCGTTTCCATGGCATACTTTCGAAGCCATGAATCCATATCCCGAGCGGACGGTCGCCCGCGAGCTGACGCGCACGGCGATGCGCAACGTTACCTGGGACTATGATAACTTCGTTCCTTTCAAGCTCGGTGTCGGATATGAAAGTGGAGTCAAGGACGAGGAGAGCCTCTATCGCAAGGTGGCTCTTGAGCAGTCGGCGAAGCCGCATCAAGCGATGCAACGTGGACGAGCGCTGCTGGAAAAAATACCGCATGATGCCAGAAGTGTTCGGCATGGTTTGCGCTGTGACCTGAGTAAATTCATGAAAATGGGGTGTAGCATCCGATACACGGAATTTCTCTCGGGTATGGAT
>JBIPND010000093.1:0-7905 GCA_044374015.1 Luteolibacter sp.
AGTCTGGCCTGGGTCGGACTGAAAAGCGCGGACTGGCCGGTGTTCAGAGGCCCGGGAAGGACGCCATTCCTCTCACTGATACAAATTTGGAGCGCATTGCCAACGCCGCGGAGGTTGGTCACGCAGACGGCTTTGTGCGCGTTGTTGATCATTTTCGACGAGAGGGTGAAAACGATCGCGGCTAACACGACGATGATGGTGATGGTCACCAACAGCTCAACCAGGGTGAACCCCCGGCGGTAGTTTGACTTTGTATGGATCATGGTAGTGGATTTGTGGGTCGCTCGTCAGCGGGATTTTCAAGTGCCGTCCGCCGTCTTCCCCCTATCCATCGTGCCGATTCCAAAGAGGTGCAAGACAAGTAGCGTGCCAGAATTCTGCGGATTTGTGACGCTGGTGGCAGCCGACGATCACGTTGCGGCAGCTCGGATTCCGGTCACTCTCATGAGGGATGCGCCCGCTTCCCTTGCTCTGACTGCGCACCTCACGCATCACGGTGCAAACGGTGATGGAGTTCCTGGCCGCAGGAGACACCGTTGAGGATGTTCTTGAGGAGTATCCAGCCCTGACCCGCGAGGATGTGTTAGCCTGCATGGATTGGGCGTCGCGTTTGATGGCGAATCACTTTCAAATCGCCGCGCTCGCGTGAAGGGCTTTCTTCTGGATGAAAACCTGCCAACCCGGCTGACTTTCTCGCCGTCGCTTCCCGTAAGCCATGCGCGGGACTTCGGTGGAAATCCCTCGGATAGTGAACTTTGGGACCTCGCGGGAGTGCGGCAGTGGGTGATCGCGAAAAAGGCGAAGCCATCCGCAACCAAGTGCTGCGTGAAACTCCATCTTGACAGCTTAACGCCACGCGTTACTATTGCGTTGACCTAATGATTCGCTCCTTCGCTTGTAGGCAAACCGCCGTCTTCTTCGAGGAACGGCAAACCCGGTCGTTCCCGCCGGACATCCAACGCGTCGCCCTGCGGAAACTCGCCCAAGTTCACGCCGTCACCGAACTCAACCACCTCGCCGTCCCGCCCGGCAATCGCCTCGAAGCGCTCAAGGGCAACCGGAAAGGCCAACACTCCATCCGCATCAATGACCAATGGCGCGTCTGCTTCCGCTGGAAAACGGACGGACCCCATGAAGTCGAAATCGTCGATTACCATTGAATCCAACATGAAAACGCACGCTCCCATTCATCCCGGTGAAGTTCTCCGCGAGGATTTCCTGATTCCCCTTGGCCTCTCGGAATACCGCGTCGCCAAGGACATTGGCGTCCCGCCCCGGCGCATCAACGAGATCGTAAAGGGCAAGCGCTCTCTCACCGTGGACACCGCCCTGCGGCTCGAACGCTACTTCGGCTGGCCCGCCGATGTATGGCTCAATCTCCAGTCTCACCACGACCAGCAAACCGCCAAGGCAACCATGAAATCCGCCCTTGCGGAAATTCGTCCCTGCCCCGCGTTATGAAAAGGCGTCCAAACCCCATTCTCAAAACCCAAGCTTTTCCGGCATATGGATGAACCTCCAACTCGACTAGGAGTTCATGCGCGCCGACCGCGAAAAAGGCGATGCCATCCGCAAGGAAGGGCAACCCTGTGCGGCGTGAAAAGTTAGAAATGTTGAAATGCTTAACCTGACCCTATTGAACGGCCTTCACCCCACAAGCAATTTCCTAGCAATTCAAGAAGGACGTGCGCGGCGGCTTCTCGGCGCAGGGCACCCGCAGCGTCAATCATCTGCGGGATCTGGGCCAGCTCGAAGCGCGGCTCCAGGCCGCCACCCGCGTCCAGAATGAACGGGCGCACCGCAACCGCGGGAATCCGTCCAAGGGCCGGGTGCGCTTCGGTGGAAACCGCTGGGGGGATCTTTGAAGAGGACGAAACGCCAAGACGCCAAGGGAGATAAGGGAAGAGGAATTTGAATTTTTGAAAACTTGGCGTTCTTGGCGTCTTGGCGTTTCAATTTTCCAAGTCTGTTGACGCGGGGCGCTTCGGCATGGAACGCGTGATGGTGGATTTGGAGACCTTGGGCACGGAAGCGGGGGCGGTGATCTTGTCGAGAACCCCTTTTTTTTCGCTCAGCCATGGGATCGTTCCATGGATTGAGTGAGCCGTGACTTCTCTGCCAGGAACGCCAGGCGATGGCCGGCCAATCCATCCAGGCCGGGAGGCAGGCGGCCGGGTCCGCAGAACATGCGGTCAAGCGCATCAATGAGCCCCCAATCGCCGCCGCCATGGCCGGCATATCCGTTGGTACCCGGAGCTCCTGCCACGAGGATTTCGACCGCCTCGGATTTTCCGCTTTCATGGTCGCGCAGCCATAACTCGGGGGTGCCCGCCTCCTGAAAGGGCGATCCGCCACGCAGGGAGGCACGGGTGCCGTGGATTTCGATCGTCCGTCCATGGTCGAAGGTGGTCATGGTCAGAGTCGCGCTCACGCCGTTGAGCATTTCCGTGGCGAGCACCTGATGATCCACAACATCGTTGTCGCAGTGATAGACACAGCGTCCCCAGGGGGAGGATTTCAGGAAATCCAAAACCGCCGCATCACCGGCCGTGTCCGATCCATCCATCACCATCCCAAGCCAGCGGCGTTTGTCGCCCAGATAGCGGTGGGCGTCATAGGGGCACTGCGGCGCAGCCGGACAGCCGTCGGTGCATCGCGGCGGCGCGGTGGACGGCGCATTGGCGGGTCGGAACCACTCAAGCCCGCCGAAGCTGCTGATTTTAACCGGGGCGCTCCCGGCAAGCCAGCAAAGGAGGTCGGCGTCATGGCTGCATTTGGCCACGATCATCGGCGTGGAAGCGGCGGACTTCGACCAGTGCCCGCGAACAAACGAATGCGCCTGATGGAATGGCTCCACGCCCTCGCTGGCGCGGATGCTGATGATCCTGCCGAGGCGGCCGCTGGCGAGCAGTGTTTTGATGGTCGAGTAAAAAGGCGTGTAGCGCAGCACGAAGCAAACCCCGATGCGGCGGTCGAGCGAGCGCGCTAAATTGTCGAGCGACTCGCAGCGTTCGAGGGTTTCGGCGGCGGGCTTTTCTAACAATATATCATACCCGGCGTGCAGGGCGGCCGAGGCGTGTCCGAAGTGATCGGCATCCTGGGTGGCGATGATCAGCACATCCGCCAATCTGCCCGCCGCAAAGAAATCCCCGGCGGAGGAAAATCTCTTGATCGCATGGGTCGGCACCAGATTGGCGACCGCGTCGCGGCGCGCGGCGACTGGATCGGCGGCGGCGGTGATGCGGTAACGGTCGCCGAATGACGCCGCGATACCGGCATAAGTGCGGCCGCGTGAACCGCAACCAAGAATGGCAATCTGAAGAGGTGGCATGGTCGGTATTTTGGATCAGCAGCGTTTTCGCGCCGGATGTGGGGAAGTTTGATCCGCGGATTTCTCCCGGTGAACTCTTTTTTGCGCGAAGCTACCGGTCTCTTTACCCAACCACTGGTATGCGCTTCGCAAAGCGTGTGGATGAGCCCCATGATGTTCCGCATGAAGTTTTTCTCGATCCCGTTTTTTTTGATTGTCGGCGGTGCCTTCGCCATGGCCGGGTCGTTCGAATCCTCGGCACCGGGACCGCTCACCCGCCTCGAGTCATCCGTCGGACGCTGGTCTGCACAAGAAGGAAACGCCCGGATCCACGCGGGTCACGCCAAAAGCGGGAAACAATCGCTGCGACTCGCAGGTGAAGGCGAGCGACTGGTGGAACTGGAGCTTTCCAGCCCGGCGGAAAAAGGAGCCGTCCTGGCCTTCCACGCGGAACGCTGGACAAAGCGTGATCCGTTTCAATTCCGCATCGATGCCAAGAGTGCCGGGGCGTGGAAGGAAATCCACAACGCCGACGGCGAAGTGAAAGCCGGCGGCTTTCTAACCGAGATCAGGCTGTCACTGCCGGAAGGCACGCGCGATGTCCGCTTCCGCGTCACCGCCCCGGCGGATGCCGGGATTATGCTCGATGACGTGCGGCTTCATCGTCCGGGGCCGGCGATCGCCACTTCGGTGGAAACCTTGCAACCGGTTAGCCCGGCATTCATCCGCCAGGATTTCAACCCGATCCTCGGGTTCCGCGTGACCGTCGAGGGCAGCCAAGGAAAAGCCTTGCTCGAAGGCATCGAACTCGGCTTCGGTGGAACCACCCGGATGGAGGATATCGAGTCGTTCCAAATCATTGCCGGGCAAGCGGATCCCGCGGCCGATCCCGGTGCGGTGATTGCGGAGGGAAACCGGATTTCGGACAAAATCTCGCTCTCCCTGAAGCACGAACTTGAGGCCGGCGATCATTGGTTTTGGGTTTCTCCGATCTTGAAGAAAACCGCATCGATCGATGGACGGCTCGATGCAGCGCTCTTCCGCGTGAAAGCAGGCGGAAAGGTTCTGACTCCCGCGCAACCGTCTCCGGAAGGATCGCAGCGCATCGGCTACGCCGTTCGGTTGCCGGGCGATGACAACTCGAAATCCTACCGAATCCCCGGCTTGGTGGAAACTAACAAGGGCACCCTGGTGGCCGCGTATGACATCCGCTACCGCCATGCCGGCGACCTTCCGGCGGATATCGATGTCGGAGTTTCCCGCAGCACCGACGGCGGCCAAAGCTGGGAACCGATGATCGTGGCGATGGACATGGGAAATGATCCGAAGCACAGCTACGACGGCGTGGGTGACCCGGCCATCCTCGTTGATCCGAAAAGCGGCCGGATCTGGATTGCCGCGTTGTGGAGCCATGGCAAGCGCGGTTGGAACGGCTCCGGCCCCGGGATGACGCCGGAGGAAACCGGGCAGTTCATGCTGGCGCACAGCGACGACGACGGGAAGACCTGGTCGAAACCCGTCAACATCACCGAACAGGTCAAGGATCCCGCCTGGCGGCTCTTCTTCAACGGCCCCGGGGCGGGCATCGCGCTGAAGGACGGCACACTGGTTTTTCCCGCGCAATACCGTGCGGCCGATGGCAAGCCGTGGTCCACCCTCATCTGGTCCAAGGATCAGGGGAAAAACTGGCAGGCTGGCGCGGGTGTGAAGAGCGATACCACCGAGGCCCAAGTGGTGCAGTTGGCAGACGGCTCCATCATGATCAACTGTCGCGACAACCGCGGCGGCTCACGGACGGTCGGGGTTTCACGGGATCTCGGAAAGACCTGGGAACTCCACGCCACGGACCGCAGCGCGTTGCGGGAGCCGGTGTGCATGGCCAGTTTGCTCCGTTGGACTCACCCGAAACACGGCGACCTCCTGTTTTTCTCCAATCCGGATACCACCAACGGCCGCTACAACATGACAATGAAACTTTCGCGCGACCAAGGCCTGACCTGGCCGGATACCGACGCCCGCTTGTATGACTCGCGCCCGTGCTTTGGATACTCCTGTCTCGCACCCGTCGGCAGCGGCCATGTCGGCGTGATCTATGAGGGGAAAAGCTCGATGCTCTACCTCAGGCTGCCGCTCGATGAGTGGTTCAAGTGAGCTTTCACTGTGCCGCTTCGAGCGCGTCCAAATCGATGACCGGCTTTTTTGACGGAGTGGATTTCCGCTCGAACGCAGTTCCCGGCTTTACGGTCTCCGCGAAGAAACCGCCGTTGCGCATGAAGAACTCTCCACCTTCAGCGCCTCCCGCGTAGTCGAGGCGGTATTGTCGTCTTGCGATGTCATCACCGGTGAAACGGGCGTTGCTCAGCTCGTGCCAATTTCCCTCGGTATCACGCGCCCACTGGTTGCCGTGGTGAGCCATGCGGCCTTGAAAACCGTTGCGATCCGCGAAATTTTCCAGAAAGGAGTGCAAGCCGGTCAGGTGTTTGCTGGTTTCCGGTCGGCGGAAGCTCGCGATGAGTTTCCATTCGCCGACTTCCGGCGCGAAAAACCATGCGGTGTAGATCGTGTTTCCCCGGCCATCGGGTCTTGCGCGGTTGAGAAACCGGTAGGTGGTGCCGACCTTCCATGGATAGATGAGAAAGCTCTGGCCGCCCGACCCTTCGTTACCGAATTCCCCAGTGCGGACGTCCTTGCCTTTTGCCAACACCGCGATGCGCTTTCCTTCGGGGATATCCTTCGGATTGTCCGTGTGAAACGGACTCCATACGGAAAACAGAATCCGCCGCTCGTGCTCGCCGTTCACCTGCATGCCGAAGTATCCCTCGCCAAATCCATTGGCCATGAAATACGAGCCGATCGGATCCTGCCCCTCAGGCACCTTCACTTCGCTATGGAAATACTCGATGGTCTTCCCGGCGGGAGCATCGTAGTTGAGATGGACCGAAGGCCCGCGCCTTCCCCAGTAGAATCGGTTCTCCGACGGCTCCTTGACATAATCGAGCTTGAGCCCGGCCACTTCGGCTTCCACGACAAGATCACTGACATCGGCAAAAACCGCACCCGTCTTCCGCAGCCCCTGCAAATCCACTCTGACATAGCCTTCCTTATCCGAGGCAATCCTTCCTAACGGAAAATCCCGAACCTCATCACCCGAGATCTTCAGCTCAAAGCTGTTCTTGGCAACCGCCGCCCGGATCACCGAATCTCCACTGGGAACTTTCAAGCGGAGACTCAAGTCGAGCACAGCCGCGCGGTCTGTCCGGAAATAGATCGAGAAAACACTATTTTCGTTTTGCCACTGCTTGATCCCGGATCCATCCACCCGGTCCGGAGATCCGGCGGCGGAAGAGGTCAGGTAGGCATTTCCCCCAAGTGGCACCGTCCATTGTTCCTTCCCCATCGCGGGGGTGATTGCCGCAAACCCGGCACCCGCCGCAGATAGATAGATGATCGCTTTTTCAAGATGTGATTTCATGACTTTTCGGATGTTTTGAAGAACTCGAGCGTTCGGGCCAATCCCCGCTCAAGGACATGGAGCAGGATCCATCCGGCGGCTCGGAGCTTGTCCGCGCTGGCGCGTGAATGCCTGATCTCTCCGGCACGCCGACCAACGCCGCAAGATGAAGATGTCATCGACGTCCCCCCGACCGCCTGGCGCACCAACTCACGCTCGGTGATCGAGCTCTCAATAAAATGTGGAGGAGGCCGTCCAGGTTATGGCGGCAGCCGGTGCGGAGGTTGTCGAGCACCCGGATTTCCCCCGCCTTGTCCTGATAGATCCCCACGATGGGGGAGCCGATGAAGCCTGAGCCGCCGGTGATGAGGATCTTCATGGGAATGATGGCGGTGGTTTAGGTTCAGCCGGCGTGACTGGCCACCACTTTTTCCATCTCGGGAAGCCGCTTCTCGATCGCGGCGACAAACGCGAACTGGTTGCGGCAGCGGTCGAGGTTGTGTTCCGGACGCTTGATCTTGAAATAGACGTCGCCCTGCAGAAAGTCCGTTAGAAAGCGGATCCCGCATTCGAGGGTGAGCAGTTTTCCGGAAAACGCGAGGTTCTCCAACTCGGCGGCATTCAAGAAGGATCGCGCGGCAACCATGTAGCCGCTCGCCAACGATTCGAAACGATCCATCCGTAGATCCAGTTTCCCAAGATCCGTCGAGTCCTCGCGTGTGGTCGGCGTGGCGGTGCGCACCATGTCGCCGAAATCGTAGAGCGCCGAACCGGGCATGGTGGTGTCCAGATCGATCACGCAGACACCTTCCGAGGTCACATCGTCGAGCAGCACGTTGTTGAGCTTGGTGTCGTTGTGCGTCACCCGCTCGGGGATGACGCCTGCCGCGATGAGATCGGTGATGCGTGAGCAGTCGGCGGCACGGGTCAGGACGAAATCGATCTCGGCTTTCAACCCCGCGGCGCGGTTCCGCGGATCCGCTTCGATCGCCGCTTTCAACGCTTCGAGCCGCTGCGGGGTGTTGTGGAAATCGGGGATCGTTTCGTGCAACCGCTCACCACCGAGACCGGCGGCGAGTTTCTGGAATTTCCCAAATGCCATGGCCGCCTGGTAAGCCTGGTCATTGTCTTGAATTTCATCATG
>JBIPND010000094.1:0-7895 GCA_044374015.1 Luteolibacter sp.
AACGATGGCCTCTACGATCCTGCCAAGCATCACATCATCTCCAACGCCAGCTGCACCACCAACTGCCTTGCGCCGATCGTCCACGTGCTGCTCAAGGAAGGTTTCGGCATCGCCGAAGGCCTGATGACCACCATTCACTCCTACACCGCCACCCAGAAAACGGTGGACGGTCCTTCCAAGAAGGATTGGAAAGGCGGCCGCTCGGCTGCGATCAACATCATTCCTTCGACCACCGGTGCCGCCAAGGCGGTGGCGCTGGTCTGCCCTGAAGTGGCCGGCAAGCTCACCGGCATGGCGTTCCGCGTGCCGACCCCGACCGTGTCCGCCGTCGATCTCACCGTGAAGACCGTCAAGCCAACCTCGCTCGCCGAGATCAAGGCCGCGCTCAAGAACGCTTCCGAAACCTACCTCAAGGGCATCCTCGAATACACCGACGACGAAGTGGTCTCCACCGACTTCATCCACTCGCCGGCTTCCTCGATCTTCGACGCCGGCTCTTCGATCGAGCTCAACCCGACGTTCTTCAAGCTCATCAGCTGGTATGACAACGAGTGGGGCTACTCCAACCGCGTCATCGACCTGCTGACCGACGTGGTCAAAAAGGGAATTTGATAGCTCTTGCTAGAATCGATTTGAGAACGGCAGTCCGCGAGGGCTGCCGTTTTTTTATGGACCGTTTGGTCAAGAAAACCTGGTCCGGCTTGGGATCTTCGCCGCGCTGTCCGGAGTTCAAGCTTTAGCTTGCCTCTTCGAGAGCACGGTAAACCGTGAACTCCGGACCGCTTTCCGGTGGCAAGCGGTTTCCTGCAATCACTTGGACCATTTGCTTGACCTGAACTCCTCACGGGATCCAATCCATCCAGCGACGACCTCGGAAGCCAAGCCCGCTGATGGGCTGATACAATTCCCCGTGCTCATGCGCTGTCCACCTGCACGATGCTTTCGATGTCCGAAACCGTGAACAGCACGCCCTTGATCCGGAACTGCGGGGATTTCGGCGTCGCGATCTTGGCGTCCGCCACCCATTCGAGAATTCCGGAAAGCGGCTTGACGTGATCCCGCAGCGTCACGCAGACCGTGCGGCCGAGAATCACTCCCCAGCGGGTTTCGAAGGCGCGCTTTTTGGCGTCAAGTTCCGCGCGCCACCTGCGATAGCCGTCTTCCGGGCCTGTGGCGTTGAAGTTGAATTCTCCCTGGTTGAATGACATGGCGTTCAGCGGACTTGGCAAAGCACTAGGAAATTCCTGACCGGGCGATTCCATGCCGGGCGCCTGACCATCGGCCCTCCCGAGACCGCACCGGAGACCCAGAGATCGGCGGAGCGGCCGCCGTCGAGATTGAGGGCGTGATGGATTTTCCAGCCGGCGGGCTGGCTGTTCGCGAGCGCCAAGCCGAGGTCGCCCAAGCTGCATGGCGAGCCGCGGCCGATCCACCAACGAGTCCCGCCGTCCCACAGAGTCACCATGCGGACGCTGGTTTTGGTGGCGTCCAATCCTGAAACCGGACGGCCGTTTTCGACCAGCAATGGTCCGGCCTGAATCAACTGCCGCATCCCGCCCGCAGCGGATCGCCCGAGTTTCTCACGGCGGGTGATCGCGGTCGCTCGCGCCTCGTTTTCGTGCCAAACCCCGCTGCCCAAGGAGGATGCGGAGTTCCAACTTCCGGAGGATCTCCCCGCTGAAACGACGAGTCCGAGTGGCGCGCCGTCCGGGGTGAAAAATCCCGCGTTGATCGCAGCGATTCCGCCAACGGCGCGGGCGGCGGCTGCGGCATCGGCGAATTGCGAACCCGGGCCGCTTGCCTGGTCCGCGACGATGAGTCGGTGGGTTCTGGAATCAAAATCGACGCCCTCGAAAGTGATCCCCAAAATTTCCGCGGAGGTGAAACGCGGCGGGCGGCTCGGCGTGGAAATCACCGGCTTCGGGGCCTCGACTGACTTTACCACCGGCTCCGGGATGGGCTCGGGCTGCAGAGGCTCCGCACGAAAACACGCTCCGAGCATCGGTAAAACCAACAAGATGGCCAAAGATCGCATGCGTGGAAGTCTCATCCCGGCCGCACCCCGATGCCAAGCAGCGTCTGAAATTTCGGGGCCTCGATTTCCCGGTCCGCCACCACCGTCTCGATTTGGCAAAAGCCCGATTTTTCCAACATCGCCGCCAAGTCGCTTTCGGAAAACCCCAGCCAGCGGTCCGCGTAAAGCTCGCGCGCCTCTTCGAAATGGTGCTGCAACAAGTCCAGCACGATCAACCGGCCGCCGGGTTTCAAAATCCGAAACGCCGAGTCCAGCGCCCGCTGCGGGTGCTCGGCATGATGCAACGCCTGGCTCAGAATCGCCAAATCCAAGCTCGCATCCTCGATCGGCGGGTCCTCGATATCGCCGAGCCGGTATTCGAGATTTTTCAGGCCGTTTTGAAGCGCCAGCTCCTGGCCGAACTCGACCATCTTCGGCGACAAATCCACCGCGATCACCTTCTCCGCGCGCTGCGCCAACAATTGCGCCAGCGTTCCCTCGCCCGCTCCCAAGTCGGCCACCACCCGATAATTGAGCACCTTGATCAGCGCCTCGGCGAGTGCCTTCCACGATCGCCCGGGCACGTAGTCCTTGCCAAAACGCCCCGCGAGTTCGTCGAAATACGCCCGCGCGCTGTCCTTGCGTTTCCTCAACAAATGCCGGAGCGCGCTCTCGTCCGCCGCCACTTCCGGCACCTCCGCCGCTGCCAACCGTGCCACCTCCATCAAACCGGGTTCGGCCGCACACGAGTAGATGTTGTTCTTGCCACTCCGCTCATCCGCCACCAGCCCCTCGATCTTCAACTGCGAAAGCTGCGTCGAAATCCGGCTCTGGCCCATCCCCAAAACCTCCTGCAACTCCGCCACCGACAACGCCTCATTCTCCACCAACATCAAAATCCGCAGCCGGGTGGGGTCGGAAAGCAGCTTCAGAGATTTCAGCATTGACGGCATAACGGGGCGATAATATCAACGCATCACGATTTGACGATACGAAAAATAAAAAGCACATGAGCACCTTCATTTTCTCCTCAGAGTCGGTTGGCGAAGGCCACCCGGACAAAGTCGCCGACACCATCTCGGATGCCATCCTCGACGCCTGCCTCACCCTCGATCCGACCAGCCGCGTGGCTTGCGAAACCTTCGTGAAAAGCAACATCGTTGTGGTCGGCGGCGAAATCACCATCCCTTCGCTGCAGGATAAAAAGAAGGGCACCACCAAGCCTCTCGATGAAGTGCTCAACATCGGTAAAATCATCCGTGAAGCCGTCCGTGGCATCGGCTACACCAACAACGACGACGTCTTCCACGCCGACACGCTTTTCATCAACAACTACCTAACCGCCCAGAGCCCGGACATCGCCCAAGGTGTGAACGCCGCTGCTGCGGAAGGCAAGAAGCACAAGGAGCAGGGTGCTGGCGATCAGGGAATCATGTTCGGTTACGCCTGCGATGAAACGCCCGAGTTGATGCCCGCGCCGATCATGTATGCCCACCGCCTCGGCCGCGAGCTCACCAAGATCCGCAAGGCCGGCAAGCTCGCCAAGTGGCTCCGCCCGGACGCGAAGTCGCAGGTTTCCGTCGAATACGTCGATGGCAAGCCCACCCGCATCGTCAACGTCGTCATTTCCACCCAGCACGCCGCCGGAGTGGAACACGCCGAGATCGAAAAATTCTGCATCGAGCAAGTGATCAAGAAGGTCCTGCCGAAGAACATGCTCACCAAGGACACCGAGTATCTGATCAACCCCACCGGCAACTTCGTCGTCGGCGGTCCTCAGGGCGACTCCGGCCTCACCGGCCGCAAAATCATCGTCGATACTTACGGCGGCACCGGCCGTCACGGCGGTGGTGCTTTCTCCGGCAAGGACCCGTCGAAGGTCGATCGCTCCGCCGCCTACATGGGCCGCTGGGTTGCGAAAAACGTCGTCGCCGCGAAACTCGCCACCAAGTGCGAGGTTCAGTTCGCCTACGCCATCGGCCACCCGCTTCCGGTGAGCGTGCACGTCGATACCTTCGGCACCGGCACCAAGCCCGACGCCGCCATCCTCGCCGCGATCCTGAAGGTGTTCTCCTTCAAACCCGCCGACATCGTCAAACAACTCAACCTCCTCCGCCCGATCTATTCGAAGTCCACCAACTACGGCCACTTCGGAAAAGACGACGCCGACCTCACCTGGGAAGCCACCGACAAGGCGGACGCTCTCATCAAGGCGATTGGGTAAAGACGCAAGATTACAAGACACAAGACACAAGAAAAGAAACCGCCATGGCATTGCACCACTTCGAAGATTTGGAAGTTTGGAAGCGCAGCTCGCGTATGGCGGTTTCAATTCTTGAGTTGATAGATCCGGTGAGGCTTTATGCTCTGCGGGATCAAATGGCCAGGAGTTGCATTTCAGTCCCATCCAACATCGCGGAAGGGGCGGAACGTGACAGTGACAGGGAATTTCGCCGATTCCTTGCGATCGCGAAAGGTTCAGCAGGCGAACTCCGCACTCAGCTCTATATCGGTCTTGCTGCGGGAGTGTTCACCCATGAATCCGCCTCACCACTGATCAAGGAAGCCAAGGAAATCGGCTCCATGATCGAGGGTCTGCGCAAGCGCCTCATCGCCCCCGGGATCATCAACAAGCTTTTATCCATTCTTTTCTAATGTCACCGAGACGCTGCTTCTTCATCTTGTATCTTGTGTCTTGAAGTCTTGCGTCTCATCTCCCAAACCTCTCAATCCTAATACCAAACTACTAAATCATGAGCTTCACCGACTACAAAGTAAGAGACATCGGCCTCGCCGAATTCGGCCGCAAGGAAATCGAAATCGCCGAGCACGAAATGCCCGGCCTGATGGCCACCCGTGAGAAATACGGTAAAGAAAAGCCGCTGCAAGGTGTCCGCATCATGGGCTCGCTGCACATGACGATCCAGACCGCGGTTCTCATCGAAACCCTCACCGATCTCGGTGCGGAAGTGCGTTGGGTTTCCTGCAACATCTTCTCCACCCAGGACCATGCTGCGGCCGCGATCGCCGCCAAGGGAATCCCGGTGTTCGCCTGGAAAGGCGAGACCCTGGAAGAATATTGGTGGTGCACCTGGCAGGCGCTGGTCAATCCGGCAGGCCTCGGCCCGGAGCTCATCGTCGATGACGGTGGCGACGCGACCCTTCTCATCCACAAGGGCTTCGAACTCGAAAACGGTTCCGACTGGGTCAACACCCCTTCCGGCAACGTCGAAGAGCAAGTCATCAAGGACCTGCTCAAGGACGTGCATGCGAAACAACCCGGCATCTTCGCGAAGATCGTGAAGGACTGGAAGGGCGTTTCCGAAGAAACCACCACCGGCGTCCATCGTCTCTATCAAATGGCCAAGGCCGGCACGCTGTTGGTTCCTGCAATCAACGTCAACGACTCGGTCACCAAGTCGAAGTTCGACAACCTCTACGGCTGCCGCGAGTCGCTCGTGGACGGCATCAAGCGCGCCACCGACGTGATGATCTCCGGCAAGGTTGGCGTGGTCTGCGGCTACGGCGATGTCGGCAAGGGCTGCGCCCAAGCCCTCCGCGGCCAAGGTGCCCAAGTCGTCGTCACTGAGGTTGACCCGATCTGCGCCCTCCAAGCCGCGATGGAAGGCTTCCGCGTCCTCACCCTCGAAGACACCCTCGGCTGGGGCGACATCTACGTCACCACCACCGGCAACTTCGACATCATCCGCCTCGAGCACATGGAGAAGATGAAGGACCAAGCCATCGTTTGTAACATCGGTCACTTCGACAACGAAATCCAGATCGACAAACTCAACGAAGCTCCCGGCGTCGTCCGCACCAACATCAAGCCACAAGTCGATAAATACACCTTCCCGACCGGCAACAGCATTTACATGCTCGCTGAAGGCCGCTTGGTGAACCTTGGTTGCGCCACCGGCCACCCGAGCTTCGTGATGTCCAACAGCTTCACCAACCAGACGCTCGCGCAAATCGACCTCTGGAAAAACCGTGAAACCAACAAGCCAGGCCAAGTCACGGTGCTTCCAAAGCATCTCGACGAAGAAGTCGCCCGTCTCCACCTCGCCAAAGTCGGAGCCAAGCTCACGACCCTGACGCAGGAGCAAGCGGACTACATCAACGTCCCCGTTGAAGGTCCGTTCAAGGGCGAGCAATACCGCTATTGATCCCCGGGATCCAGGCCTTCCCGCCTGTTCTTTCAACAGCCAGTCGTGCAAGCGGCTGGCTGTTTTTTTGATCTTAGAACTTGCCAGGATTCAAAAGATACATTCTAGTGATTCACATGAGCGAAGAGCCTGCCGATTACTGGAACCACATTCCCCCGGAGCCCTCCATTCTGCGGGAGGAGGTTTCTTACATGATTGGAAAAGTCCGTGACGGTCTGCCGTTTGCCGAATTTCACGCCATGCAGGAAATGCTCGGAGTGACGGAAGAGCGCTTGGGCGCTTGGCTGGGCATGTCCCGCGCCACCCTTCACCGGCGCAAGAAATCCGGTGTGCTGGATCGGGCCGAGTCGGATCTTTTGGTCCGCTACGCGCGGCTGATGTCCCACGCCACCGCCGCGCTCGGCGGGGTGGAGGGCGCGCGCTCCTGGCTGACGGCTCCGGCGATCGCCTTTCACGGCGAGTGCCCGCTGGACTACGCGGACACGGAAATCGGAGCCCGCGAGGTGGACGCCTTGCTCGGCCGCTTGGAACACGGCGTCTTTTCCTGAGCATGCCGCTGTTCTATCGCATCGTGCAGGAGCAGTGGGCGGAAAGCGCGCTCGACGGCGAAGGTGCGCGGCTGTGGGGCGGACGCTGGAATTTACTGGGTATCCCGGCGGTCTATCTGGCGGAATCGCGGGCGCTCGCCGCGCTTGAAATCCTGGTGCATGCCCCGCGGGAAGCGCTCAAGCTGCGCTGGAGCGTGATGGAACTGGAAATCCCCGCGGCCCTGATCGACATCGTGCCCATCGCCAAACTGCCGGAAAACTGGCAGTTGCAACCTGCGTCGCATCACGCGCAGGACTTCGGCTCCCGTTGGCTTCGAGACGCTCGGAACCTCGCCTTGCAGTTGCCAAGTGTGGTGATTCCCGAGGAAAAATCGCTGCTGCTCAATCCCCGGGATCCGGCGATGCGAGATTTGATACCCGGCAAGCCGCGGACGTTCAGCTTCGATCCGCGTCTGGCGGGATGACCCGGAATGCGTCCAACAGCCGCCGCGGTCCTAGCAGATGCGCGCCCTGCGGGTCGATCAGGAAGTAGCCGGACAACGCGCGCCGCCCTAACAACATCGGACACAGCATCTCCGAGCGGTCCGCCAGACTCACCAGGATTTCCCATCGGAAGCCACCGACCAGCACGGCGGTGGTCTCGATGAAAATCCGCTTTTTCGCCCTGCCTGAAGAACTTCTAACTCTTGCAATCCGGGCGACTGGGGATTCACAGGAAATCACCTCGGTGTAGTGATTGGTGGTGGTGAAGCGCACGGTTGTTTCATCGGCGGAAAGCACCACGTTTTCCGCATGGATGCTGGAGCTGCGCGCGCCGCTGTCGGTCTTTGCATTGAGCGGTGAAATCCCGAGGTCTGGCAGCGCGATCCACTCGCGGCGGCCGATCACCAACCGCGGCATGCCCGGGCCGCGCCATGGCAAGCCGAGCGAGGCGGCGAGGTCACGCGAGGTGGACTCGACCGCTTCGGGCACGGCTTTGAAAATCGCTTTCACGGGACGAGGAGGGAAGCGGCCATCGCGCGGGCCTGTTCGCCGCCGCCGCCTAACATGCGGACCAGTTCCTGGATGCGCGTCTCGCCGCTCACCGGATAGAGCCGCGAGCGGGTGCGGCCGGCGGTGACTTCTTTCTCCACCACGAAGTGATGCGTCGCGATCGCCGCGACCTGC
>JBIPND010000095.1:0-7843 GCA_044374015.1 Luteolibacter sp.
GGAACGGGGACCTTGCAGGGCACGGTCACGCAGAATGGCATTCTTTCTCCCGGGATTGACGGTATTGCGGTCCTAACACTCGGTGCCTTGAATCAAGCCAATGGTTCGACGACCCGGATCACCCTCAACGGCTCCAATCCGGGAAGCGGCTACGATCAGCTGGCCGTCACCGGTGCGGCAAGTCTCGGCGGCACTCTGCAGGTGTCGCTCGCTCCCGGGTTTGTTCCTGAAGTCGGGGCATCCTTCGACGTCGTCACTTGCGCTTCCCGTTCGGGCACGTTCCAGACTATCAGCCTGCCATCTCTTCCATCCAATCGGACGTGGGCGAACCTCTACGGGGGCGGCGCAACGCCGGGGCTGCGTTTCATGGTGGAGGCCGTCGCGCCTCCCGAATTCAATCTAACATACACTGCGGGTGCCAACGGGTCGATCTCAGGGGCCACCCCTCAAACCATCGTTCAAGGTGGAAATGGAAGCGTTGTCACGGCCGTGCCGAACACCGGCTATCATTTTGTTTCCTGGAGTGATGGCGTTCTCACCGCCACGCGGACAGACAGCAACATTCAATCAAATCTGAGTGTGACGGCGACCTTTGCTATGGCTCCCTACGCGGCATGGATACAGTCGTTTTCGGCCATCACGGATGCAAACGACCGCCTTCCCGGTGCGGATCCAGACGGAGACGGCTTGGCCAACGCGATCGAGTTTGTGATCGGAAGTGATCCATCCGAGGGGACTCCCGGTAACGTGGTCAGTTGCACCACGGACGCGGTGAACGCGGAGTTCCGGTTCGTTAGGATGAAAGCGGCGAACGATGCGGGCTTTGTTTCGTTTATCGAATTTTCGACCGATGTCGGAGCGGATTCCTGGACTGTGGCCAGTGCCGAAATGGTGGCTGTCATCGATCATGAAACCACGGAAGCTGTCACGGTCACGGTTCCGCGGGAAGGGCGCCAGCGTCTCTTCGCGCGGCTCCGCGTGATTGCTCCCTGATAGGCGGAGTATCGACAGAAATCCACGTCATCTGGCCTAATTTAGGCGAGCCCTCTGAGGCCAAGAATTGAGTTGAAGGAATGGGTTTCTTAAGTCTGCCGGGTGCCTTAGGTGTTACAGGCTGCGGGCATTCTGCCGTCAAGATGCCTTCAGTCACGACCTCTCCTGCTGGAATCAGCCACGGTTGCGTTGGCAAGCCGTTGAGGGCATGAGGTGCCCGGCTTGTTCATGCCGGAGGTGCGGTATTTTGAGGGAGCCCTGTTCCTAGGGGTGTATTCCGTGTTCGGTGGTTTCGTTCTCGGCGTGGCCATCCCGCGCGGGGTGCTGGCCCGCGATTTAAAACAAAAGATCGAGCCGTTCGCGCTGGGGTTCCTGTTGCCGATGTTCTTCACCTTTTCCGGGCTCAACACCCAGTTGAAGGTGTGGATGGACCCGGCCTATCTGATCCCTGGCTTGGCGATCCTGATCGCCTCGGTGCTGGGCAAGGGGGTGGCATGTTGGGGAGCCGCACGCCTCAGCGGCGAGGATCAGGAAACTTCACTGGCGGTCAGAACCTTGATGGCGACTCCATTGTTCGAGCGGGTTTACGGGCGGCGTCGTCGCCGGGGGGGGGGCGGGGGCTTGACAGGCCCGGAGCGTCTTATTAGGAACAGCACATGGGTGTGAAGATGAACCATGGCCAGCACGTGTTGATCCTCGGCGGCGGCAGTGCCGGTCTGCTGGCGGCACTCACCTTGCGGCGTCTGGTGCCGGGGCTGCGGGTGACGATGGTCCGCAGCCGCGAGATCGGGGTGATTGGCGTGGGGGAGGGCACCACCGCATTGTTTCCGCATCATTTGTTTGAGACTCTCGGGATTTCACCGGACCGCTTTTATCGGGAAGCGGAGCCGACCTGGAAGCAGGGGATCCGTTTCCTCTGGGGTGAGCGCGGGGATTACTTTTACGACTTCGGTTTTCAATATGACTTGAAGTTTGAAGGTATGGAAAAGGCAACCGGTTATTATGCGGACGAGGATTGCAATGATTTGAATCTAACATGCGCGATGATGCGGCGTGGACGGGCGTTTCAGACCGGCGTGCTCGGCAAACCTCTCATCAAGGGGGAATATGCATTTCACATCGAGAACGCCAAGCTGGTCGCATGTCTCGAAAGCCTTGCCCGCGAGTCCGGGGTGGAGGTGCTGGATGATACTCTGTGCGGAGTGAGCGCCGGTCCGCACGGTGTCGGAACCTTGCACTTTGAGAGCGGCGCGGCGATGGAGGCGGATTGGTATGTGGATGCGTCGGGATTCCGCGCGGAGTTAATAGGTAGGCACTTGGATGAGGAATTCATTTCATTTTCCGGTGGCTTGTTTTGCGATCGCGCGGTGATTGGCGGTTGGCACAGGACGGACGAGCCCTTGCAGGGCTACACCACAGCGGAGACGATGGATTCAGGCTGGTGCTGGATGATCGAGCACGAGCATTTCATTAATCGTGGCTACGTTTACGGATCCTCCTTCATCAGCGACGAGCAGGCACGCGAGGAGTTTTTGCGCGTCAATCCCCGAGTCTCCACCAGCCCGCGCGTGGTCAGGTTCCGCAGCGGCAGACGGCGGAGGAACTGGGTCGGCAATGTAATCGCCATCGGTAATGCGTCTGGATTCGTTGAGCCGCTCGAGGCGACCGCCCTGGCGCAAATCATCTTCGGTTCGAGATGGCTCGCTGAAATGCTCAAGGATTCGGCTGGCAAGCCGACGCCTCAGGACATCGATCGCTACAATGGGGAAATGGCGCGCGCCTGGGATGAAATCCGCGATTTCCTGGCACTGCATTACAAGTTCAACACCCTGCGAAACACGGATTTCTGGAAGCATTGCCGGCGTGAGACCTCGCTGGGGAATTTCCACGATTTCGTCGAAGCCTACACGCGGATGGGTCCTAGCGAAATGTTGATCAAGCACCTTCCCCATATTCCGAATATTTATGGAATAGAGGGGTTTCTGGCCCACTTGATCGGCATGCGCGTTCCATATCAAGCGCGCCATGTCCCAACCGTGCGGGAGCGGGAACTGTGGCAACAGCATCGCGCGCGGATCGCCGCCCGGGCCGCGGCATCCGTGACGGTGGCTGAGAGCTTGCAGGCAATCCGTAGTCCCAGCTGGAGTTTCTGATAGTCTGAGCGGGTCGAGTCAAAATGAACAATCACCCACAGTGGTTTTTCTATCTGGAATTACGCTTTCACGGCATCCGCTTCGCGGGTCCTGACGGCCACACTACCGGCCTCGATCCAGCGGGGCTCGATTAGAATGAGCCCTTTTTCCGTGGCTTTCGGCAGCTTGCGAGTGCGCACCCAACGCGCGGCGATCCGGGCAATGGTTCGCACAGGAAGATCGAAATGGCTGAGCGGTGGAACATGCCAGTTCATGCTTGAGTCATGGGAAAGAATCACCACCGAGACATCCTGTGGGACTTTGAGTCCCCGGGCCCGGAGGAATGAATCGGCGGCCACAAACTCGCGCCAATCGATGAAAATCAAGGCATCCGGCGAGTGCAGCGGCCAGTGCTTTCGCAGCAGGTTCACGACCACGTCCGGTCCGCTGTAGGAGCTTTCCACAACCACCAGTCTGTCTTCCTTGGGGCTCATGACGGCGGCGGTGCTTTTCATCGTCTCGATGCAGCGCTGGGAAAACTTCTCGAGTCTCCCGCAAATTGGAACCATGATTTTATGGTGTCCCGCCTCAATCAGCCGCCGGATCGTCACGCTGAACATCGCAGACGTGCTCGTCGCCAAAACCGGGATGCCGGTGTCGCCCGCATCCCCGCCAATGAAAAGGCTGCGGACTCCCATCAGTTTGAGCCAGTGGGCTACGGCGGGCGTGCCCGTTAGGACGATCACCATGTCCGGCCGCGTGACTTGCAGCAACTGGCTCCACGCTGCCTGTGGTGCACGCGCATGATCGAAGGGAGTCACCCGGTGTAGCACCTCGTAGCCACTTGGTTCCAACTGCTCGACCAGTTCGACGTAGCACTCGATCGCGTCGAACCGGTCCTCGCGCAGGGCAATTGAGGTCAGAAACAACAATTGCCCGCTTTTGTGACTTGTGCCGGGTTCCGGCTTGCCTCCGCGAGGGTTTTTCTGAGGAGCGTTTGCCACACGCCAGCTGCTCCTGACGCCGCCGGAGACGACCACACCCTCGCTTGCCAAGTGGTGCAGCGCGTCGCTCACCGTGGGAACCGACACGCCGAAGCTTGTTGCCAGAATCCGCAGCCCGGGCAAGCGCTCGCCAAATATCCCGGAGCGGATCTCCGCTTGGATTCGCCCGGCTAAGGAGATGGCGAGCGGGCGCTTGACTAAACGGTCCATGCACGAGGCGAACATCAATTGAGCTGATGTGGCAATCTGTAAAAGAAAAATGAACAAAAGTTTCCCAAATTTCCGCCTTCCCATTCGGATTTATCACAAGCTAATTGGTGGCTTGATAAAAGTGTATCTGCCATGAGCCGAACTGGTTTCCTTTCCAGTTGCTCCTCAACTTAACGCTCAACCAAACCCAATCCACGCAATTCATGAAACCTAATCCAATCAATCCGCTGTTCGCCGGCTTTTTCCGCCGGAATTTCATCGCAAGCGCCATTGTCTTTACGCTGAGCGCCGCGCCAGCCATCCAGGCACAAACGCTCTACTGGGACACGAATGGAGATGAATCAGGGAGCGGAAATCTGGGGGGAATTTGGGATTCCGACGCCTTTTGGTCCTCTGACGCGGCGGGTCTGAGTCCAAGCTTTGCCTGGATCGATGGCAGGCCTGCGGTTTTCTCTGCCGGCACCACCGGCAGCGGAGCCTGGACGGTCACCATCGCCGACACGGTCACCACGCCCTCGATCCTGTTGAAGGAAACCGGTGCCAAGAGCATCTCCGGCGGCACCATCAACATCGGTGGCGGCTCGCTCACCACCGCCGCAGCCGGGAATGGCAACATCGTAACGATCTCGTCGGTTTTGAGTGGCGCGGGCGGTCTCACCGTCAATGGCAATGGCGATCTCACGGACGGCGGAGGCGGTGTTGGCGGGATGCTCGTCTTGTCCGGAGCCAACAACTTCACTGGGGACCTTACCATCACCGGCGGCTTGATTCGGGCAGACAGCGGCTTTGGTGCCGCCGGCAACAAACTCATCCTCGATGGTGGCGGCATCATTGATCCGCAGCTCAACGTCAACGTGACCCGGGATATTGAAATTCCTGCCGGGAAAACTGGCTTTTATCGCACTTACGGCGGCGTCTCCACCGGCAAGCTCAGCGGTGCCTTCACAGGCTCCGGTACCCTGCGCCTCACCGACGGCGGCACCCGCACCATCGATGGAAATGGCTCCGCCTTCACGGGTTCTTTGATCAACGCGGTCGGCACGATGGTGCTTGGCAGCACCAGTTGGTCTGGCACCACGATCCGCCAGGCTGATGGCGGCACCAGCGTCGTGAGATTCAGCGCACCCGGCGAAACTTCCATCAAGGCACTCATCTCTGACCGCGACGTCGTGATTCCTTTTGGATCGCGGCTCAATATCGTGGATGGAATTTATACCACCGTGGGCTCGGGATCGGCATTCAATGGCTTCTGGGCGCAGGGAACCAGCTCCGGCGTGGCGGCGGCGACGGGTGAAATTACCTCATCCTCCGGCACCTTGACCTTCACCAACGGTGCGGCCACCGGCAATCTCACCGCGACGGACAACCAAATCCGCCTCAAGATCACTAACTTCGGGAGCGGTCCGAACCCGAACCTTGTGGTCGTAAAGAACAATCAAAACTCCTTGCTTTTCGACCAACTCAACACCTATTCCGGCGGGACCGTCATCAATGGAGGCCGCCTCCAGGCGAGCGCTGTGTCCGCTTTCGGTAGCGGCCCGGTCACAGTCAACAGCGGAGGCCAAGCTCACCTCACGGCATCAGCTACCTTTGATAATGCTTTTATCCTCAATGGAACCGGTGTGCCGGAAGCGGTTGGCAGTTTGGGTGCGCTCCGCCTCCAAGACAACACCGTCTCGGGTAGCGTCAACGTCGCGAGTGCGTCAAGCATCGTGGCCTATGGCAGCACCGGGATCCTCAGCGGCGCACTCACTGGCAGCGCCAACCTCGATCTGAACCGCGCCGCAAGCCCGGGAACGCTCAGCTTCACCGGCGACACCTCGGGCTACACCGGCACAATGACACTGAATGCCGGCACTCTGAATCTATTCGGGGCCTTGGGCGGCACCATCAGCCTGGGCGGTGGCACCACCCTCAATCTGAACAGCGGTGCTCAGATCGATTCCCCCGTTTTGCTGCCCTCCCCAACCCCTTGCAGTATCAATGTCAATTCCGGAGCCACGGTTGCGGGCGACATCCTGACGAATTTTGACGACGGCGCGAATGCCAACGTCGGTGTCGCCGGCAGTGTGACCGGCGACGTGTCCATCGATGATACCAGCACCCTTGCCCTGCGTGGCGGTTCCATCGGTGGGAATCTCACCAGCGGTTATGATGCCAACAGTAATATCGCGTGGAGCCTGATCGGGCCGCTCGCCGTCAGTGGCAATGTGACCACCTTGGGCACCCAGAGAGTCACCCTTCTCAACAACCCGATTCCCGGTGATGCCGCCACCGTTCTAAGTTACGGCGGCACATTCTCCGGGAGCCTCGCTGACTTCGTTCTGGCCGACTCAACAAGCTACCGCGCGGTGGCCTTCCAAGACACCGGCAGCGCCATCACCGTGACCACCGGCGCTGGCCTGCGCACCTGGGTCGGCGCTGATGCCAGCACCCCGACCTACTGGGATGCCGCGACCGCCAACTGGGCCGGAGGTGACAACTTATTCTTCAACGGCGATGCCGTGGTCTTCGACGACACGGCCACCGGCACCTCGATCGCGATGCAGGGCACGCTGCTTCCGTTCTCGGTGACCTTCGACAATAGCAGCAAGAATTTCACCGTCGCCGGCCCCGGCCTGCTCTCCGGAACTACCGGCATCACGAAAAACGGCACCGGAGCCCTCACCCTCGGCGGTGCCAATACTTTCACCGGCGCAGTCAGCATCAACAGCGGCGTGCTCAACCTCGGTTCTCAACAGTCACTGGGGCAAAACACGGGTGTCACGGTGGCCTCAGGTGCGCGCGTGGATCTCAACGGTCAGACTCCCGGCGCTCTCGGAGCCGGCTATCGCTACTCATGGACCATCGCCGGCGATGGAGGCGATGGCGCGGGGGGCCTGGGAGCCATCACCAATACGGGTGGGGCCAACTTCGGAAACTCCGGTATTTTTAACCTGACCCTGAGCGGCAATGCCGAAATTGGCGGCAACGACGGGCGTTTCGATGTCGGTCTCGGCGGTGGAGCGATCAACGGCGGCGGCTTCACGCTCACCAAGGTGGGAAGTAATCAAATTGCCGCCCGTGGTCTTGCCAGTGACATTACCTACCAAGTCAATGGAGGTTTACTCATTTTTGAGGATTTCGACAGTGCTTCTGGAACCAATTTGATCACGGTGAACGCAGGCACGCTCGGCTCTTGGGGCGCGCGGACTCTGCCCAATGATGTGATTTTCACCGCTGCTGATAGCACTCTTACCAGCCAGTCCAGCAACGGTGTCTGGACCGGCACGATCACGCTGGCCGGAGCCACGAACTTCAATGCGGCCGGCACGCTGGCCATCGATGGCGAGCTGGCTGGCACCGGTAACATCACCCGCAGCGGCGGTGGCACGCTCGTCCTGCAAAATACCGCCTCCAGCTACTCCGGGAAAATCAGCAACCCGTCCGGCGTCCTGCGCATCGAGAGCGCTGCCGCCCTCGGCACCGCCACCGGGCCCGATGTGCTCACCCTCGGCGCGGGAA
>JBIPND010000096.1:0-7836 GCA_044374015.1 Luteolibacter sp.
CCGCCGCAGCGAAGTCTATTGTTATTTCGACGTCCCCGCCGCCCACCGCGTCCTTCACATGATGGGCCAACCGCAGGAAACCCGCCCGCTCTGGGTCGCCGACCGCCAGGTCGTGCTCTCGCCGCCGTGGTCCATCCACACCGGCTGCGGCACCGCCAGCTACCGTTTCTGCTGGGCCATGGGCGGCGAAAACCAAGCCTTCACCGACATGGACCGCGTCGAAATCGTGGAGCTGCGCTGAGAGTTAATAGTTAGTGGTTAAGGGTTATTGGTTAAGGGTTATTGGTTAAGGGTTATTGGTTAAGGGTTATTGGTTAAGGGTTATTGGTTAAGGGTTATTGGTTAAGGGTTATTGGTTAAGGGTTATTGGTTAAACGGAAATCATGCTTCGCCAATGCTCTGCACTTTTAACAAATAACAAATAACAAATAACAAATAACAAATAACAAATAACAAATAACAAATAACAAATAACAAATAACAAATAACAAACTTCAAATGACCCCCTTCGACCTCACCGGAAAAACCGCTCTCGTCACCGGCTGCAAGCGCGGCATCGGCTTCGCCATGGCGCAAGGCCTTGCCGAAGCCGGCGCGGACATCATCGGCGTCAGCGCCAGCCTTGAAGCCAGCGGCAGCGCCATTGAAAAAGCCGTCACCGCCCTCGGCCGCAAGTTCACCGCCTATCAGTGCGATTTCTCCCAACGCGACCAAGTCAAATCCTTCGCCGCCAAGGTTCTCGCCGAGCAAGGCACCCCGGACATCCTCGTCAACAACGCCGGCACCATCAAACGCCAGCCCGCCGCCGAGCACTCCGACGAATTCTGGTTCGAAGTCATCGACGTCAACCTCAACGCCCAATTCCTCCTCAGCCGCGACATCGGCGCGAAAATGATAGCCCGCGGCAGCGGCAAAATCATCTTCACCGCCTCCCTTCTAACCTTCCAAGGCGGCGTCACCGTCCCCGGCTACGCCGCGTCGAAAGGCGGCATCGGCCAGCTCACCAAAGCCCTCTCCAACGAATGGGCATCCAAAGGCATCAACGTCAACGCCATCGCCCCCGGCTACATCGCCACCGACAACACCGAAGCCCTGCGCGAAGATCCCGTCCGCAGCCAGCAAATCCTCGCCCGCATCCCCGCCGGCCGCTGGGGCGACATCGAGGACTTCAAAGGCCCCGTCGTCTTCCTCGCCAGCGAAGCCTCCCGCTACGTCCACGGCGAAATCCTCGTCGTCGATGGCGGCTGGATGGGCCGCTGATGCAGTCAGCGCTTCAATACGATCAGGTGATTGTTGAACGGGGTGCGCCCCCAAAGCGGTGAAATGCGGACCTCGCCGAAAGGTGTTAGGATGCGCTCGAAATCGTTTGCCGTCGGATAGTGCGTGGGTGCGGCTTTCATCCAGAAAGTGGCTTTGGCCAGCCAGTCTCCGAGCACGGTGATCTTGAACCGCCACGAGGTGTCACGCAGTCCGGAGCGGATCACCAGCTTGCCTCCGGGTGCCACCCGCGAGGCGGCGAGTTCCAACAAATCCTTCATTTCCGCCGGAGTGAAAAATTGCAAGATGTCGAGGATGCTGACATTTCCCGAATGCTCGGGCAGCCCGCTGCGGGCGTCGTGATGGGAAAACGAAAGCCGCTCGCTTTGGGCGGTGACCGCGGCTTGTTGGGCGGATTCGATTTTCCGCGGATCGTAGTCGAGCCCGTGGATCGGCACGTCGATGCCCTTGGCCCGCAGGAAAAACGCGAGCAATCCCAAGCCGCAGCCGAGATCCAACAGCGGCATCTCCGAGCCGCGCAGCTCCGCTTCCAGCGCGCTGTAAAGCGGGTCCGTCCGCAGCTTGCTCGCGACGTAGTGGTGATTCCAGCGTCCGGGAAACAGCGCGGCGATTTTTCGATGAATGGGATCGCTCATAGTGACGGCGGGCTGAGGCGTTCAAGGGGGTTGTCTTCGCGGAAAAGCAGCATCGGAAACCGCAGCAAAAACCCACCCATCAAGCGCAGGTGCATGAAGGTCAGCAGCAGGTTGTCGCGCAGATAACGGAATTGCGAAATGCCGCCTTCTTCCTTGCTGGGGTAGCGGACGGGCGTCGGCAGATTGATCACCGGCACGCCACGCCACGCGAGGCGCACCGCCACTTCCGGGTCGAAATCAAAGCGGCGGGCGAATTGCGTCGATTCCAAAACCGCCAGCAAATCCGCCGCCGGATACAGTCGCATCCCGAACAACGAATCATCGACGCCCCAGCCGAGCGTCTCCAGATTGGCCCAGAAATTGGAAATTTTCCTACCACTGACCCGGATCGCCGGGGCGGACGCGTCAAAGATCGGCCGCCCCAAGATCGCCGCTTCGGGATGGGCCGCGGACAATTCAAGAAATTCAGGCACAAAATCCGCCGGGTGCTGGCCGTCCGCATCCACGGTCAGCACATGGGTGAATCCGGCGGCGAGCGCCTGGCGCAGCCCGTGCAGCACCGCCGCGCCCTTGCCGGAGTTGATAGGAAGATAGATGATGCGGAAGCGGTCGTCGTCCGGGGATTTGAGTGACTCGATTTGCAGCGAGGAATTGTCCGTCGAGCCGTCGATCACCACCCACACCGGAATCTGGAACGCCAGAAACGAGGCGACGGTCTGGCGCAGAATCGGCCCGGTATTGTAGCTGGGAATGAGAATAATCGGGCGCACCTCGGACATGGGGCTGATGCTGTAATCAGCAAACCGCCCATGGGCAAGCCCCGGAAAAATTTGCGCCGTTTAAACGCGCATGCTTGACCCCAAGGAGCGCTGGCTTCAGCCGGCCCGTCCCCCCGGGATTCACCCCCACCGCAGTCCAAAGGGTGCCAATGTATGGAGTGCGGTGGCAGAGCGCAGCGGCGACACCGCTTTGGATTCTTCGCGAAGCCCAAGGAGCCGGTGCTGACGAATCATCCAAAGCGGTGTGGCGCTTCGCTTCCCACCGCAGTCCATGGAAGAGCCACTGCATGGAGTGCGGTGGCAGAGCGCAGCGGCGACACCGCTTTGGATTCTTCGCGAAGCCCAAGGAGCCGGTGCTGACGAATCATCCAAAGCGGTGTGGCGCTTCGCTTCCCACCGCAGTCCAAGGGGCCGCCACTGCATGGAGTGCGGTGGCAGAGCGCAGCGGCGACACCGCTTTGGATTCTTCGCGAAGCCCAAGGAGCCGGTGCTGCTCTATCATCCAAAGCGGTGTGGCGCTTCGCTTCCCACCGCAGTCCATAGGGGCGAGCCGCGCTCGATTTCGCTCCGCGCAATTTTCTTGCGTGCCAAGGCTTTACCCCTCCTCTTGGATCTGGCGGCGCAGCGGATCGGGCCTGGAGAGTTCCTGCTCGTAGACCGCCGCCAGCCGCCCGGTGAACTGCTGGGAGGTCTCGCCCGGCTGCGGGATCAATGGCTCGCCGACATCCACCCGCAGCTGGATCGGGAAAACCGGACGCCGCCACAGCGGCCAGCCTTTTTGCAGAAAGCGGGTATTGCTGCGGATGAAGATCGGATAGACCGGCACCTGCGCGCGGATCGCGATGATCGCGCAGCCGCCTTTGAGCGGATTGAGCCAGCGGGCGTCGGGCCGGGTGCGGGTGCCCTCGGGAAACAGCAGCAATTGGCCACCGCGGCCCAGCGATTCGGAGGTGTTGCGAATCAGCCGCGTCATGCTGTCATTGGCGATGTATCCCGCCAGCCGCGCGCCTCCGCCCAGCACGGGATTCATCAGGATCGACTTCTTGATCACACAAATCGCCTGCGGCAAGCGGGCGATGATGAACACCACATCCCACAGCGAAGTGTGATTGGGCGCGGCGATGAATGGCTCTTGGATTTTCCCCAAACGATCCATCGCCGACAAATCTGCGTGGACCAAATCACTGAGTTTCAGGTAAACCACGAATTTCCGGAACAACTGGTGCAGCAGCATCCGGCCCAGCGGCTCGCCGATCCTCGCGGGCAGAATCAGGTGCAACGGCCCGCCGATCAAGCTCAGCAAACTGCCGAAAGCTCCCCAGTAGGAAAGGCCGCAAGCCATCGCGAAATAGTCCCACGGCGCGCGCAGAATCCACCGCAGAGTCGTCGCTTCCGGAGCTTTGGTGGTGTGAGCGCTGGGGTTCCCTGAGGGCACGGCGGTGAGGGTTACGGCAAAGGTCCGGACGGGTCGAATGGATTTTTCCAACTCGATTTTTCGGCCCCGGTTCGGGCTAAGAATGGGTGCCTTCGTAGATCGTCACCACTCCGCAGGTGATCGGGGTGGCGTCGGTGTGGGAAAAACCGCAGCTTTCCAACAAATCCGTCATCGCCTTGCCCGAGGGAAATTGTTCGATCGAGCCGCCGAGGTATTCGTAGGCGTCTTTTTCCCCGGTAAGCCAGCCGGCCAAGTGCGGCAGCACGTGGTGGAGATACCAGCGGTAGGGGCCACGCAGGAGGTTTTCGGGTAGGGAGAAATCGAGAATCAGCAGGCGTCCGCCGGGTTTGATCACGCGCCGCATTTCCCGCAGGCCGGCCGGATAGTCGGCCATGTTGCGCAGGCCGAAGGCCACCGTGACGACGTCGAACTCGCCATCTTTGAACGGCAGGTTGAGCGCATCGGCGACGATGGTTTTGGCAATCCCGCGGTTGGCGGCGTGGACCAGCATTTCCGCACAGAAATCGGAGGCGATCACTTCGCATTGCGGGATTTGATCCTGGATTTCCAACGCCAGATCGCCGGTGCCGCTGGCGACGTCGAGCAGCCGCCCGGGTTTCCATTTGCGAATGCGGGCGGTGACGATTTTCCGCCACAGAATGTCCATGCCGCAGCTCAGCACATGGTTGGTGAGCACATAGCGATCGGCGATGCGGGCGAAGGCATCATGGACGTAAACGGCGTCGGGCATGCGCGACGGGTAAACCGGATCAGGAATCGGACAAGCGCGAATTAAGCACCGATGGGATGCCAGGTCGTCTTGGACTCGAGGTGGTCGCGGATTTCGTAGAGCCCTTGGGCTTTTTCGGAGAACCAATCGGTGGCGGCTTCGGCAGGAATGAGTTTGAGCCGTTTCACGCTGTCCGCCGCGCCGGTTTGCAGGGTGATGCGGTCTTGCAAATCCGCCACCGCGGCGATTCCGCGCAGGTGGGCGTGGGTGGCGAAGGTCGGGATGAGATCGGCGCGTTGGCCGGTGAGCAGGTTGACCACGCCGCCGGGCAGATCGCTGGTGGCGAGCATTTCGCCGAGCAGAATCGACGGGTAGGGCAGGGTGGTGGATGCGAGTGCGACCACCGTATTGCCGCTGGTGATGGCGGGCAGGATCAGCGAAAGCAGGCCTAACAACGGCAGCTCGTCCGGTGCGACAATGCCGATGATGCCCATCGGTTCGGTGACTGTGAAATTGAAATGCGGCGAGGAGACCGGGTTCACACTGCCGAGCAGCGCCTGGAATTTATCGGTCCAGCCGGCGTAGTGGACGATGCGTTCGATGCTGGCGCGGACCTCGCGTTCCGCCTGGTCGCGGGTGCCGCCGCCGAGCAAAATCGCGTCCGCCAACTCCGAGGCGCGCGCCTCCATCATTTCCGCGAGGCGATAGAGAATCTGCCCGCGGTTGTAGGCATTGCGGGCGGCCCAGCCCGGCCCGGCCTTGGCGGCGGCTTCCACCGCATTGCGCAGATCCTTGCGGGTGCACAGCGGGATATTCGCAAAGAAGCTGCCGGAGGCATCGTTCAGCGGTGCCACACGGCCGCTCTCGGACCTGATGAAAGCTCCGCCGACGTAACATTTGGGGGTCTTGGTGATTGGTAGGGACATGATGTCGGGGATGGGCATGGAGAAACTAGAGGAGAGCGCGTGCGCGTCAAGGTCGCTGTCAGAATGGTCGATCTGGACGGAGAAGTGCCTACGGCGGGGACGTCGTCCTTTTTCAGAGCGCCCCGAAATTCGGCCATTCCTCGGTCTGGCTGCCTTCGTTGATCATCCACTCGGCCATCATTTCCTCGTGGGACATCGTCGGGTATTTGCTCTTCGCATACATTTCAAACACCCACCTTTCGTATTGCTCCAGGGTGAGACGCGGTGGAGGCGGGTGGTTGGAGAAGTCCGGAAGATCAAGATCGATGACGCTCATGGGATATGATGGATCAAGTCGTAGGCATCAGGGCCCGCGTATTTTTGGCAGAGTTCGCGCAATTGAGTTTCGCTGAATGCACCGGCATTCTCTTCCAACAAATACCGGATGTCGAGAAGGTCTCGGTGCTTGCGCACGACCTGATCCTTGAGCGCGTGGAGCTTCATCGCCAGGAGCGATTCCAGATCGATCACCGGGATATCCCCATGAATGCCGGTTTTCTGATCGGTGGCGGACATTCTGGCGAAAGTTTCGGGGCTAACCCACAGCAGGTCGATCGGCATCATTTCCAAGGGATTTTCCCGTTGGAATCGAGTGGCCATCGCCTCGAATGCGATGGTGAAGCCAAGCGACTTCATCAGTTCAATGGCACGCGATTCGTCAGCTCTGGAACAAATCCAATCCACGTCATTTGTAAGTCTGGAGTAGCCGTGATGACAAACCGCCCAGCCACCCGCCAAAAGGAGTGGGATACCCTCTCGCGCGAAGCGCTCGTGAAGTGAATGGGCGAACTCGGGGAGCATGTGAAAATTTCAGATTAAGAATTTTACCGCAAAGCCGCAAAGGCCGCTGAGGAACGCAGAGAGGATTTGAAGATTGAAATCGTTGGCTGGAGTTGAACTCAAAGCAGCCTGGCGCGCAGCAGGTCGGTGACTTGTTTGGGGTTGGGCTTGGTGGTGGCGGATTTCATGACCTGGCCGGTTAGGAAGTTGAGCAGCTTTTCGTTGCCGGCCTTGATGGCTTCGACTTCGGCCGGGTTGTTGGCGATGGCTTGATCGACCAGCGCTTCGAGTTCGCCGGCTTCGGCTTTTTTGAAGCCGAGGCGGTCGGCGATGGCGGTGGGGTCTTGGTCCGGGGCGTCGAAGAGCACGGTGAAGACCTCCTTGGCCTGGTTGGCGGCGAGGGTGCCATTCTCGACCAACAACAGCAGCGCGCGCAGTTTTTCCGGGGCGACGGGGCAGTCGTCGATGCCGAGCGAGCGCTCGTTGAGCGTGCCTAGCAGATTGTTGATGATGAAGTTGGCGACTTTCTTGCCGGGGATCGCGGCGTCGGTGACGGCCTCGAAATAGGTGGCGAGGTGTTTGTCCGATGACAGCACGGAGGCGTCGTAGGTGGTGACGCCGAGGTCGTTCTCGAAGCGGGCGGCGAGCTGGTGCGGCAGCTCGGGAACGAGCGGGCGGACTTTGGCCAACAGCGGGGCGGTTTCGATCGGAAGGAGATCGGGGCAGGAGAAGTAGCGGTAGTCGTGGGCGTCCTCCTTGGTGCGCATCATCTGGGTCTCGCCGCGGTCGTCGTCCCAGCGGCGGGTGGATTGGATTTGCGGGATGCCGCGGTCGAGGTCTTCGGTTTGGCGCTGGATTTCGAAGTGGATGGCGCGGCGGATGGCGGAGATCGAATTGAGGTTTTTCAACTCGACCTTCGAACCTAACGGATCGCCCGGGTTTTTGCGCAGCGAGATGTTGACGTCGCACCGCAGCTGGCCTTTTTCCATGTCGGCATCGGCGACGTCGCCCTGTTGGAGGATCATCTGGAGCGAGCGGAGGTAGGCGAAGGCCTCCTCGCCGGATTCGAGGTCGGGCTCGGTGACGATTTCCATCAGCGGGGTGCCGGCGCGGTTGAAATCGATGAGCGAGGAGTTGCCGAGGTGGGTGGATTTCGCGACGTCCTCCTCGAGGTGGATGCGGTTGAGGCGGACGACTTTGCCGGGGTGGGCGATGTTTTTCCTAACATCCGTTG
>JBIPND010000097.1:0-7800 GCA_044374015.1 Luteolibacter sp.
TCGGCCCCGTCGGCGGGTTTTGAATTTCTGACAGAAAATCCTCATGGCGCAGCGCAAACCAGGACCATGGAGTGACAGCACCGCCCTGGCGCGGGCCATCCTGCATGACCGGATTGAGCGGCGGAAATGGCTCGGGCGGATGGTGCTCGCTCCCTTGCTGATGCTCGCCACCGGGCTGTGGCTCATCGACGGCTGGCTGATGGCCAGTCCGTTGCGCTTTCTCATCTGGTGGGGCGTGTGTGCGGCGGCCACCTGCGTGGTGATCGTTTTCGCCCTCTACGACGCCCTCGCGGTGATCCGCGAGGAGCGCAACCAGCCCAAGTAGCCACTCCGTCATTCCGGCAGAACGATGGCTTGGCAAAACCACCCCGCCGGTGTTTTCTCCACCGCGATGACCCCCCGCAGCCCAGCCCCCCGACCCGTGATCTATCAGCTGATGGTGCGCACCTTCGGCAACACCAACGAGACCCGGAAATTCAACGGCACGCTCGCCGAAAACGGCTGCGGAAAATTCGCCCACCTCAACGACACCGCCCTCGCCGAATTGAAAAAATCCGGCTTCACCCACCTCTGGCTCACCGGCGTGCTGGAGCAGGCCAGCGGCACCGCCTATCCCGACCGCCCGGCCGACGACCCCGACATCCTCAAGGGCATCGCCGGCAGCCCCTACGCCATCAGGGACTATTTCGACGTCTGCCCCGACTACGCGGTGAATCCCGCAAAGCGGCTGGAGGAGTTCCAACAATTGCTCGACCGCTGCCACCGCCATGACCTCAAGGTGATCATCGACTTTGTCCCGAACCATGTCGCGCGCTCCTATCAGTCCGATGTGATGCCGGATCTATCATTCGGCAAGGATGACGACCGCAGCGTGTTTTTTGATAGAGAAAACCATTTCTACTACCTCACGCCGGAACACGACGGTGGCGGCCCGCCGCTCAAGCTGCCCACCGCCCATCTCCCGGGTTGCGACGGGATCTTCGCGCCCGAGACCGAATTCGGCCGCGTCACCGGCAACAACGTGATCTCGTGGGCACCCTCGATCAACGATTGGTATGAAACCGTGAAGCTCAACTACGGACACGATTTCACCCACGGCCGCGCCACCTCCGCGCTTCCCGGACCCGCCTCCGCCCCGTTCGAAGTGCCCAAAACCTGGCGCACCATGGATGAGATCCTCGCCCATTGGCAGGCGATGGGCGTCGATGGTTTTCGCGCGGACATGGCCCACATGGTACCGATGGAGTACTGGCGCTGGGCCGTTAGGCGCGCCCGCGAGCGGCAGCCGGATGTCTTTTTCTCCGCCGAAGCCTACGACAACGATCCGGCGAAACTCACCGACGGCCACGTGCTCGATGGGTTGCTGGATGCCGGCTTCGACGCCGTTTATGACGCCCCCGCCTACGACGTGTTAGAGGGCATCTATGATTCCGGAAATTGGGCCAATGACATTGATTCCGTCACCTTCACCGGCGACCGCTTTCACCAATCCCTGCGCTACGCGGAAAATCACGATGAAGTCCGCCTCGCCAATCCCAGGCAATGGGGCGGGCTCGGCATGAAGGTCGGCAAGCCGGTTAGCGCGGTGCTTTTTGCCATGGGCCGCGGCCCGATCATGCTCTATCACGGCCAGGAAGTGGGCGAGCCTGCGGCCGGAGCCGCGGGTTTCGGCGGCGACAACGCCCGCACCAGCATCTTCGACTACGGCTCCATGCCCGAGTTCACCAAATGGGTGAATGACGGCCGATTCGATGGCGGACGCCTCAGCCCCGAACAGAAATCGCTCCGCGACTGGTATGGGAAACTGATCCACGCCACCCAGTCCGCCGCCTTCACCGCCGGCGAGTTTTACGGCCTCAACCATGCCAACCATCGCAACCCGCACTTCGGCAGGGTGGGGGATGAATCGATTTCCGGCCACTGGCTCTATGCCTTCCTCCGCCACGATCCCGAAAGCCGCGAATCCTTCCTCATCGCCGCCAACTTCAGCGGATCCGAAACCCTGGAGAATGTGAAAATCAGCCTCCCGGAAAACGCCCAGCAGTTCATGGCCCGCCAGCATCACGCCACCTGGAACTTCACCGACCGCCTCGACTCCACCTGGTCCGCCGAATCTCCCAAAAACCTCCTCGCCGACCAAGGAATCGACCTGCCAGACCTTGCGCCGTGCACGGCGATGGTGATCGAGATCACCTCCCTCTAGCAGCCACCCGGCCACACACGGGGGGGAAGCCGGAATGATTCCGGTATCCTGATAGATCGGGTTCGGTCGGGTTCGCCCATCGGGAGATCGTCGCGGGCTGGACGCTGCGGTTGCGGAACAGCTCTGGCTTAACCACCGCCGCAAAAGACTTCAGGTTGCCGCCCAGCGCACCGCCCAGGAAATCCTGAATTCGCGGAATTTGCGCCAGCGGCTCGGCGACGAGCGCCGGGAAGTCGATCTCCAGCAGCTCGATCTGCGGGCTTTGGCGGAGCGTCGCGAGCAGTTGTTCCAGATGCTTTTCTGGGTCGCTATCAGGTGCGCTTTTTCGGACTGCGGCTGCTGGCCGGAGTGTTCCAACCCATCATTCCCATTCAAAAACCTAAATTACTGGCGTTGAATCAGTGGTATTATTTCAAGATCCCGTCTGGCACTGCATTTGGCCTCCAAAAAATGATCCAGCTACCGTCACTAAGTTATGATTTTGCTGGTGGCGGAAACCACGTATTTTGGCGGTTTTTAATTTCTAACTATCAAAGGCGGGCTGGGATTGATGCCGGAAAATGCGTGAGACGAGTCTCACGGGGCTGAAACTAACTAGGACAGCCATTCATTGGCGGCATCCGCTGGAACGAGTGCTTAGCGGGTTTTCTTTCCCTGTTGGTCTGGCTTGGCGGTTCGCAATACCTCATTGCGGCGTTTCTCCAGGAGCGGATCGCATGCCCGAGTGACGGCGAGCTGCTTGTCGAGGCCTGCCTTGAGACTGTGGTGGATCTCACGCAGGGCCTCTGGAATACCAGCATCTGTGAGATTGGATTTTTCATCCGGATCCGATACGACATCAAAAAACCGGCCATCCATATAAAGCTTGTAGCGGGCGTTGCGGACATGCTGGCTCGCTTTATTGCGAATGCCATCGCGCGAATACCAACCATAAATGAGATCCTTCACGCGGGGTGCGCCACGGAACAGGGGCGCGAGGGAAACCCCGTCGATGCCGGGAGGTATTTCCGCCCCGGCTGCATCCAGAAGTGTCGGCAGGACATCGGTGAAATCAACCAGAGCGTCGCTGGTCTGGCGGGGCTTGATGATCGATGGCCATGAAGCGACAAAACCCACATGGCTGCCCTTGTCCTTCGTACTGCCTTTGCCGCCCTTGTAATCGTTTCCGCGAAAGCGGCTCGTCAACATCTCATAGGTGCCGTTGTCGGCCGTCCAGAGGATCAGCGTGTTGTCGCGGATCCCGAGTTGATCGATCTTGCGCACCACTTTGCCGACCATCTTGTCGGTGTAAGCCACCATCGCCGGCCAGTATTCCGGCCGCTTGAAGCCGCCCGGTTCGTCTTTCGCCTGAAGCCACATTTTCGGATCGTAAGCCGGATGATCGGGCGTTGGAACGAATGGCGAATGTGGCAGCATCATCGGGTAATAGACAAAAAATGGCACATCCTTATGTTCCTCCATGAATTCACACAAATAATCAGTGACGATGTCGGGACCGAACTCGCCCTGCTTGAAGTCCGTTTCCCGGCCATCCATTTCGAGGCCGGGATTCGGGTAGCGGCTTGGACGTCGGGTCAGTTGCCACAAGCAGTAGCGGTCGAAGCCGAAACGGCCGGGAGATTCCAGGTCACCGTCGAGCTGCCATTTGCCGCCGATGGCCGTTTTGTAGCCCGCCCCACGAAGCAAATTGGCGAAGGTGACGGACTGCGGATCAAGCACCCCGAAGCGGAGGTAGTTCCGGTTGTTGTGGATTCCAGTCATGATTTGCACCCGAGAGGGCGTGCACAGAGGCTGCGAGTGAGCATTCTCGAATAGCAGACCGGAGGCAGCAAGGGCGTCGATATTCGGCGTTCTGTGGCTTTGCCCGCCATAGGTGGAAAGGCATTCCACGCCAAGATCATCGGCCATGATCAGAACAATGTTGGGTTTTTTCGCCGCCGCCAGTGGCAGTGAGATCGCAACAAGGATGGCGAGGATCTTCATGATGGAGCGGGAAGGTAAGCTTGCTGAGAGATTGCCTTCGAGGCGATGACTGTTGGGAATGGGATCAATGAGGTGGGATTTTATTAGTTAGTTTCCCGGTCTGGCAAAAGCCGCATCATGACGCGGCGGACTTCGATCGCTTCGCCGTTTTGAAGCTGGCTGGCCGAGAGCGTGAGCTGCTGCCGTCCCTTCAGCAGATCCATTTTGCCAATTGAAACCGCACGGAACACCTTCATGGGGGATTCCGTCCGCGGCGAGCGATCATCGGCGGGTCCCTCCAGCGGCGGGTCATGAGCCTCGGTGATCTTCAGGCTGGTGGTGGCATGTGCCGCGGCGAGGCTTACCGTGCAGCCGAGATTTTCCTCCTTGCAGGTGTAGTAGAGGATCGCTTCATAAGTGCCGCCATTCTCAACCTCGACATCCCACGTTAGAGAGGCATCTGCTCCAGTCCAGCGGTGGAAATAGGAACTGTTGGGGTGGGGGCTGCTGCGTTTGACAGGACCGTGTCCGACCGCATCGCGAGCAGGCAGCTCCGCCAAAGGTCGGGCTTGGTGTCCGATGGCAAAAGGAAACCCCATGGCATTGGAGCCGATGGCGTTTTTGCGGTAATCCGCAGCGATTTTCGCCAAGCGTTCGACCATCTCGGGTGCTTCCGAGTTGATCGCCCTGGTCTGTCCCGGATCGGCGACCATGTCGTAGAGCTTGCCTTTGTGATCCAGTCGGTGGCTTTGCGCGCGCACGCTGATCTGGTTTGCCCAGAAGTTCACGAGGGTCCGGTCGGACCATGCTTCCGAATCACCGAGCAGCAGCGGCTTGAGGCTCTTGCCATCCAACGGCAATTTTCCAACGCGCTGGATGCCGGCCAGGTTGGTGAGCGTCGGCAACAGATCGATCGCCCCGGCGATGGGTTTGATCACGGTTCCGGCGGTGATCCTGCCAGGCCAGCGGATGAACAGAGGCGAGCGGACACCACCTTCATCGGTGGAACCTTTGATTCCCTTCATGCCTCCGTTCCAGCGCCTGCCGTTGGGACCGTTGTCACAAAAATAGACAACGATGGTGTCCTGGCTTTTGCCGAGTGCGTCCAGTTTTTGCAGCACGCGGCCCACATTCCAATCGATGTTCTCGCACATGGCGAGCGCGGCCCTCGTGTGTGCCATGGCTTGATCCTTTTGGGGCGCTCCCGGCTGCGGCATTCGCAGTTCTTTGTCTTTGAATTTGTCCCAGGCTGCGGCGGGAACCTGCATCGGTGAATGCGGCGTGTTGTAGGGCAGATAGATCAAGAAGGGTTGGTCTCCAGCGGCTTCCATGAACTGCATGGCGCGATTCGTGAGGTCGTCAATGATGTAGCCGTTGCCGCGGACGATTTCACCGTTACGCTCCATCTCGGGGTCGAAGTAATGAGCCCAGTGCCCCGAGCAGAAGCCGTAAAATTCGTCGAAGCCGCGGGCGTTGGGGTGGTAGGGCCACTGCATGCCGTTGTGCCATTTGCCGAAGATGCCGGTCTTGTAACCGGCCGCCTTGAAGCTGTCGCCGATGGTCTTTTCCGCCAAGGCCATCCGCTCGCCACCCGACGAGGTTCGGGTGACACCGCTGCGGCTGGCATAGCGTCCGGTTAGAAATTCCGCCCGCGTCGGAGAACAGACAGGTTGCACGAAAAAGTGGTCGAAGCTCGCGCCAGTGCGGGCCAACCCATCAATATTTGGCGTGGCCAGGTCCAAGTTGCCGTTGCCACTCAAGTCACCCCAGCCTTGGTCGTCCGTTAGAAAAACCACCACGTTGCGTCGTTCGGCCGCGCTGGCGCTCCCTACCGCGGCCGCCCAAAAAACAAGCAGTGATAAAAGGCGGATCATACGTGTTCCAAATACATGGGTGAATGACATACCATGGTCAATCGGATTTTCTATCGGGGAGATTTTTCAGCGTCAGGATTGATGTTCTGAGCTCGCCGAGTTTTTCGGTATGGGATGGATCGTTGGTGAGATTCCTAAGTTCATGCGGGTCGTCGTGTAAATCATAAAGCTGGACGCCGTCCTTCCCTCGATTCCAGTGGATGTAGCGATAACGCCCGTCGGTCACCGCGTAACCACTGGTGTTGCCATGCTTCACCTGGGTGAAGGCGGCGGGTTTCACCGAGGCATTCGTGTCATTGAGCATCGGACGCAGGCTTTTGCCATCCAGTGCGGCAGGTGGTTTGATGCCGCAGAGGTCCGCGAGGGTTGGATAGAGATCCAATAGTTCCACGGGCGCGGCGGCTTTGCTGCCTTTGGTCGGGATCCTCGGATCCACCACCAGCAGCGGCACGCGTGCGGAGTTTTCAAACAAGCTTTGTTTCTGCCAGAGACCGTGCTCGCCGAGGTGGTAGCCGTGGTCGCTGGTGAAGACGATGATGGTCTTCTCCGCGAGCTTGAGTGCGTCCAAGGCGTCGATGACCCGCCCGAGCTGCGCGTCCATGAACGAGATCGAGGCGTAGTAGGCCTGGATCGCCTCGCGTCGCAACGGGTCGGTTAGGTTTTTCTGCTCCGGCTTGTTGCTCATCAGAGCGGTGGCAGGCAGGCTCTCGCGGTGTCCCTCGGGAACCTCTGGCAGGGCGATGCTCGAAATCGGATAGAGGTCGAAGTATTTCTTCGGCGCGGTGAATGGCGTGTGGGGGCGGAAGAACCCGAGCGCGAGGAAGAACGGTTTGTCCTGGTTGGCTTCGAGAAGCTTGACCGCCTCGGTCGCGCCGATGCCGTCGGTTTGCTGCTCGTCGCTGCCGTCGGCCTTGAGCCAGCTGAGGGAGCCGCCGAACCGGGCAAAGCCCTTGGCCCCCGGATTGATGGTGAAGGTTTTCTCCAGATCGTCCATGTCACGCCCCTTGGGATTGACCTTGTGGGTCCATGACTGCGGGTCGTCATCCCCGTCCGTGCCGATCATGCCGGGGACGCCGTAGTGATAGAGCTTGCCGACGCGCGCGACGTAGTAACCGTTCTGTTTGAACAGCTCCGGCAGGGTGACGGCGTCGGGAATCGCCTTGCGGAAATTCTGGTGGTTGCCGAGCACCCGGGTCACGTCGGGACGGCGGCCGGTCAGCATCGACGCGCGGCTGGCACCGCAGATGGGATACTGGCAGTAGGCGCGCTCGAACTGGACCCCGCGCGCGGCGAGCTTGTCGATGTTGGGCGACTTGACCACGGGGTGGCCGTAGCTCCCGAGGCAGGTGTTGAGATCGTCGGAGATGATGAACAACACGTTCATCTTCTCCGCGGCGGGTGACGGGACGCAGAGGATCGCGAGGACGGTGGCAAGGAGCAATTTCATGGGGTGACTGGAGTCTTGGGCGGGTTCTGTTTGCTAGGTTTCTTGGCGGGCTTGCCGCAGTCTCTTTGTTCTTTCATCCAAGCGCGGAGATCGCAAGCGCGGAGATCGGCGCGCATCGATTTCAGCCGGCGGGCCTGCACCGGATCCGCAGCGATGTTCCGGTTCTCCTGAGGATCGGTCTGGTGATCATAAAGCTCGGTCGCGCGCACCTTCGTGTGGTTGCGGCGGTCCACCCAAAGGGTGAGGCGGTGACGGTCGGTCCGCATCGAATAGCCCATCAGGTTGGTGCCGTTGGCACTGCGCGGATACTGGCT
>JBIPND010000099.1:0-7711 GCA_044374015.1 Luteolibacter sp.
CTCCACACCCAGATCAAGGACTGGGCACGCAACGACCTCGGCATCCACCTCGCCCGCGTCCTCGGCGACGGCGATAACGCCACCTCTCTCGGCACCACCGATTACGACGACATCCTCACCAACTTCTCGCCCATCGCCAAACGCCGGGCCGAACAGAAAAACCGTTTCCCGAATCAGGAGGAGGAAATCGATCTTCTCATCGCAACCGATTGTATCTCGGAAGGTCAGAACCTGCAGGACTGCGATTTCCTCATCAACTACGACATCCACTGGAATCCCGTCCGCATCATCCAGCGCTTCGGGCGGATCGACCGGATCGGCTCGCTCAACGACTCAGTCCAACTCGTCAACTTCTGGCCCGTGGCCGACCTCGACCTCTACCTGAACGTCAAGCACCGCGTCGAAGCCCGCATGGCGCTTGCCGACCTCGCGGCCACCCAGACCGACAACCTGTTGGAAGTCGATCAGCTCGAAGACCTCATCAGCGAAGACCTCAAGTTCCGCAACAAGCAGCTCAAGAAACTCCAGAACGAAGTCCTCGATCTCGAAGACCTTGATGACTCTCCCAGCCTCACCAGTTTCTCGTTAGACGAGTTTCGTCTCGAACTCCTCCAGTTCCTCGAAAGCCGCCGCGCCGAGTTGGAGGAAGCCCCGCTCGGCCTCTACGCCGTGGTGCCGCCACCGGAGAAACATGCGCCGCCCATCCAGCCGGGTGCTTTGTTCTGCCTCCGCCGCGCCTCCCAAGTGGACATGAAATCCAGCACCGGCGAGAAGCTCAACCCGCTCGCCCCGCATTTCCTCATCTACATCCACGACGACCGCACCGTCCGCTTCTCATTCGCACAGCCGAAGGAGGCGCTCAATCTTCTCCGCGCACTCGCCGCCGGCAAAACTAGCGCATTCACCAAGCTCTGCGCGCAGTTCGACTCCGTCACCACCAACGGTGCGGATATGAGCCACTACGCAGCCCTCGTCGGCAGCGCCCTCCGCGCCATCGAGACCACCTTCCAGAAGCGCGTGGCCGTAAATCTCCTTGGCGATCGTGCCGGCCTCCTGCCCACCGCCCAAGAATCCGTCACCGCTGACCAAGGCGATTGGGAACTCGTCACCTGGCTCGCCATCGTCAAACCTTCCTGATTTTCCATGTCCGACCTCCGCCCCGCCATCCAATCCGCCCTCACAGCCCTCGCCTCCGGCCCGCTCCGGGACTCGGCGAAAACCCTGCTCAAGACCCTCGGCTACCAAAGCGACCGCACCCTCAATCTCGAAGGATCAAAACCACAAGCCTTCCTCGACCTCACCGCCTCCCAAGGCGGACCATCCAAGTTCGACGAATCCAAAGCCCTCTTCCCCGACTGGAAATCCGCCGACATCCTCTTCCAGCTCAGTGATGCCGACATCTCCCGCGAGCGCAGCCTCTTCAAGGACACCAAGGTCCAGCCCGGCCTGCTCCAGTCCTACCTCTTCTTCGCCATCGAGCTGAAGGGCAAGGACTACGCCCGCGGCAAGCTCACCGGCATCGCCCGTCAGATCAACCGCGTCTTCCCCATGCCCGTCATGCTCTTGATTCGGCATGGCGATGCTTCCGGCGCACCCGTCCTCTCCATCGCCGTCATCAACCGCCGCCGCAACAAGGTCCATGCGGAAAAGGACGTGCTCGAAAAAGTCACCCTCATCCGGGATGTCTCGCTCACCGATCCCCATCGCGGCCACCTCGACATTCTCGCCTCCTTCGCCGTCGAAAATCTCGTCCACCCGAAAAAGCTCCCCATAACCGACTTCGACACCCTCCACGCCGCATGGGAGCAAATCTTCAACATCGAGCTGCTCAACGCCCGCTTCTACAAAGAACTCGCCAACTGGTATTTCTGGGCGCTCCCGCAGGTCGATTTCCCAGCCGACCTCGAACCCGACGACGAGAAACGCCGCGCCACCGGCCTCATCCGCCTCCTCACCCGCCTTATCTTCTGCTGGTTCCTCAAGGAAAAGAACCTCATCCCCGAGAAACTCTTCCACCCCATCGACCTCGCCAAGCTCCTCAAAGGCTTCGACCCCGAGAGCGAGACCAGCTCCACCTACTACCAGGCCATCCTGCAAAACCTCTTCTTCGCCACGCTCAACCAGCGCATGGGCAAGGATGGCAGCGGCAAACCCTACCGCCTCTTCGCCACCGACGAAGGCTTCGCCAAAAACCGCGCCACCTACGACGTTAACAACCTCTACCGCTACGAGAGCCTCTTCCGCGACGGCCCCGACGCCGCGCTCGCTCACTTCGCCGACATCCCCTTCCTCAACGGCGGCCTCTTCGAGTGCCTCGACCGCACCGAGGACGGCACCGACAAAAAACGCTACCTCGACGGCTTCTCCCGCAACGCCAAAAAGCGCCCCCACGTCCCCGACCGCCTCTTCTTCGACAGCGGGGAAACCGCCGACCTCTCCACCGCCTACGGCGACACCACCCCATCCGCAACCCCCTCCTCCGCCTCACCGCCGACAGCCCCGACCTCCTCGCCATCATCAAACAGGAGGGGAAAGTATGATCCACCCCCAGAGAAATACCCATGCTTAGCGATCTGCCACCCCGGTTCTTTTGTGATTTCACAACTCCTCCAGCGAGGGATGGAACACCTTCTTCCGATGAATACGAAGCGTATGTCCATTGGCTAGCAGACCATCTCTATCAAAAGGAAATGCCACTTTCCCAAGAGCAGCTAGACTGGCTCCAGCAAGCGACCCGCACCTCACGCGGAGTCATTTTCGCGTGTTCTGATAGCTACGGTTTTGGCGCAAGTGACCTTGAGTTTGTCGAATCTCATTTTGAACCAGACCAGACCTATCCGCAGTGGCAGTCCCGGATGCGGGACGAATGGGAAAATTACTATCCCACAACTGAAGACCGCGAAGAAAACCCCTTCGACGAATGGCAGCCTCTTTCCGAGGAAGTTTACCTCCGCTTGCATCGTGAGTGGCAGCAGGGAATAGAAACCGGGCAAGAGTGGGAATCCGTGGACATCCCGTTCCGGTCCCTGCTCGGTTGGGCAATGCGGCAGATCCCTGAGCATGAGGAACGCTTCAAGGAGCTGGATTTCTACTTCCAGAATTTCCACGAAGCATCCCATAAATAGCCGGACCTATTTCCCACGTCTGCCCTTCACCTCATCCAAAACCAGTCCGATCCAAAGCTGCTTTGATCCATACGCTACCCGGTGGCCATTTCGACGTTGAGGCATTCCAAGAAAATCTCCAACAATAGTCCGTCAATCAAGATGAGTGAAAAAACTGAGAATCTCGTTCCTATCGGTGATCGTTATGCCCTGAAGGAAGCATGTGACAGTTGCCAAGGCAGCGGATTCAAGAGTTCCTTCAAATCTGACCGTTGTCCAAGTTGTAATGGTCTCGGATGGACTGCCGGTTCCGATGGAGACCCCGAGGTCTGCGCCGTCTGCGCCGGGCTCAAATCGATAGAACGAGAGATCCGGACTACCTGCGAAAAATGTGATGGCCGCGGCTATCTAGTCTCCATCATGCAGGACTATGAAGGGGATGTTCCGTGCAAATCCTGCGAAGGCTCTGGAAAAGAGGAATGCTATTGCGTCGAAGGGGACGGAAATTTTGAAGATTGCGACCTTTGTTCTGGAAAAGGCGTGTGTCCGAGGGATCATATAAATTACACTAGCTGCGGCCATTGTAATGGCACCGGCGATGATCCGCGTTCGGAGCTAGTCAATTTTAGTCTTAGGCAATGGAATCAAGATTTTCTATCAAGGAGAGTTTATAAGTATTTTGGGAGCAACTGCCTGGACGAAATGGAGGAAAGGGATAGTTTGATACTGGATGACGGCCGAATGCTGAGAGTCGGCCGTTGCCCTAAATGCAAGTCCAGTCCGAAAGGTTCCCCCTGTAGCTTGTGCAACGAAAAGCGCATTATAAGGGTTCAGATTTACTCACGCATCGCATGTCCAATGTGCGACGGAGCTGGCATCATTAAATACGACGAGTGTAAAAAGTGTGAAGGGACTGGCAATGTATGCTGTCATTGTGGCGGAGAAGGTGAGCTCGATTGCTCCGAATGCGATGGAACCGGTCTTGAGGAGGGAATTATCTCAATTAAAGTCTGAGTCACGCTGTCATGCAATTTTCCAATCAAGATACGACGATCCTATGAGCACAAAAATCCCGCTGGACAATGATGACGTCTCCACCGCCCTCGGCTTGCTCCGCGACTCACTCGCGGAGGAAGAGCAACGCATCCGCAACGAGGGAGCCAAGGCCATGCAGGGCGGCGACTACGACACCGCCGCCTCCGTCATTGAATTCGCCAAGCGCCTGCTGGCCTTTGAGAAAAAGGTGGAGAGTCTGGTGGCGGAATGGGATGAACTGGAAGACCTCCGCGATTCCGCCAGCCCGGCGGTGCAGGAGATCGTGAGCAAGAAGTTCTTCGGCAAGCGGAAGAAAGGCGAGGTAACGCCGCACACCGCCTTCTATCAGGCAATTCTTGAGTCCTTGGTGGAAATGGGAGGAAGCGCCAAGACCCGCCTCGTTCTCGACCGCGTGGGAGAGAAGATGAAGGGAGTGCTGAAACCCATCGACTACGCCGTGCTACCTTCCGACGGCAAATCCATCCGCTGGCGAAACAGCGCCCAGTGGGCCAGGAACGCCATGGTCAATGAGGACGGACGGATGAAGAAGACCAAAAACGGCATCTGGGAGATTTCCGACAAGGGCCGGAAATGGCTCAAAGGAAAGAACTGAAACCCATTGAGATCAGTCGTGAGCTCGTCTTACTATCTCCAGGCCTATCAAGCCGCCAGTCGCCGACATGCCCAGAGCTATCAGGAACTCTATGGGGAGGATCGCTGGGAAGAATGGGTGGAAGAAGTCGGCAAGATCAAAGCCGCATGGATGCGGGCGGTCGCCGGGATGCTCACTCAGTTGGACACGAACGACCCCGAAATATGGCATGCGCTGGGTGATGCGTTTAAGGGAGGTCGTGGAATCGAGCGCGATCTGGAGCAGGCGGAGAAATGGTTTCGGAAGTCTGCGGCGACGGGGCATGTCCGGTCGATGGTCTGCTTGGGGAGTATCCTCAGCCGCGAGGGGCGCTATTCGGATGAACTCGCTGAGTCCGTTCAGTGGTTACGCCGCGCTGCCGATTTGGGCGATGAAAGGGGGATGACATGGCTTGGTTTTGCCTACCGCGAGGGAACCGGTGTTGACGCCGATCCTCGCCAAGCGGCGGACTGGTTTATCAAGGCCTATGCAGCAGGTTCCAAGAATGCAGCCGATCTCGCCGGGCGGGTGCTGGCCGGCAATCGGGAGGATCACCCGGAGGCCGTGAAATGGCTTCGGACGGCAGCAGATGAGGGATGCGATAGCAGCTACTACAGTCTCGCCCTGATTTGCGAGGACCGTGAATCCCCCGAATACAATGCCGAAGCGGCATTCCGTTGTTGGAGTCGCGTAGCCGAACGCCCGCGCGGCGACCTCCGGTTCATGGCGATGCTCACGCTCGCAAAATGCTGCCGCGACGGAATCGGAACCGGATGCGACCGTCAGGAGGCCAAACGGTGGCTTGATCGCCTAATGGCATTGGCACCGAAAGAAAAAGCCGATTACCGCTACGCCGCCAAGCTCCGCAAGGAGATCGACGAGGAGCTGTTTTGAATGAACACTATCCAGGACTCATAGAGGTGGCAAGACCAGTCGTTGAACTCAAAGAAATAGTCGGAAACGACGAAGCGAAGCGAACCTAGATTCGAATGATCGGCTCTCTCAGTTCTGCGAAGATTGCCGCTGCCAGATCATCCAGATCGTCTTCCATGATTTGTTTTGGCGTCAGCGATTCGGCAAGGATTGCTGTCTTTTGCTCCATTTCGTATTCCCCGCTTGCCACTAGGTCGATTGCCGTCTGAGTGTCCTCCTCTCCCTCCTGAATTAGAACCTGATACGCCAGATACAGGATCGGAAGATTCTGGAACGACGGGGGATCCATCCCCTCCTTCTTCATTCTCAGCATTGCCGCCTTGTTGATTGGGTGCTTATGGATTTCTGGATATGCCGCTCCGGCCACCTGAGAGTCAATCGACCGATACACTTCGTCCCAATTCTCCACATCCGGGAGTGCTGGGTAGCTGGCGCGGAGCAAACACCATAATGCTTGCGAGTATGGCTTGAGCCTTCCGCCTTCAATCTTTCCGAGATTGGCGGCAAAGTCTTTGGGTTCGCGTGCCCCGGCATCATAAAGTCCATGAACTACCTTAACGATCTCCATGATTTGGTCCTGCGGAATCCTCTGGGTATAGGTCACACTGTCTTGGGAAATCTCAGGCGAAGATGGTTGGCGGTCGTGGGGATCGAACCGTGTGTGAGCAGCAATACCCAAGAGGGTCTCGATTTGTCCCGCTGCGCGGGTCATTTGATAGAAATCGAGATCTTCCATGGTCGGGTTCTCGCGCACATAGTTGGCGAGATAGGTCTCGGATCGCGATTTCACGCCGTTCCTTTTGGCAACGAGAAAGGCGACGGACTCCGCTTCGAGTTCCCGCTGGGTGTGGGTGCAGCGGAGACGCTCCTTGATCCCCCATTTTTTGTCCTCGCCGAGATGCCCCAGAAAAAGGTGGGCCAGCTCGTGCGCGATGGTGACGAAGCGAACGTCGGGAGTGTGATTGCCGTTGATCTTCATCTTGTAGCAGCCCCTCGTCTTTTCATCCTTGGGAAGCTTGGTCATTTGTATGCTGCCTGCATTTCTGTCACCGGCATCAGTAATGCTGACTGCGATGTCCTTCGACTTCATCCTTTCGATGAATGTTGTGATCCGGTCATCGGTCATCGGCCCTTTTGCGACGAAGGATTGGGCATCGACGGGGATGTTGCCGCTCACGAGATCGACCACGTCATAGACCAGCGCTACCGGCCCGAACGGCCACAAGATCAGGAGTGGCCTGGCATCCTCCTTCACCTCGGCGTGGAAACGCTTGCGCCAGTCATGTCTGGATGCGGCAAAATGAAGCCCCGGTTTCTGAATCTGCAACAGGAGCGCATTGAACGGAGCGAAGTTTCTCATCCGCGCAATGAATTCGAGGAGGTTCAGATAATCCTGACTGCTCTTGTAGAGGCGCGAGTCTTCCAGCAGTTGGTCGAGCAATGAACGCTCATCCTCTTCACGATTTCCGGTGTTTTTGGTGCTCATGGGAGGTGAATTTCGCTGTCAGAATAGAGGTGAGGGTGGGACAAATGCAGGGGCATCCTTGGAATTAGTCAAATTTCCGCTCAAATTCGAAAAAGATGAAATCTGTATGGTTGTTGCCGTGGCTTGAATCAGAGTGTGGCTCGTAGTAAATTGTGCTCTCAAAGTCCCAAGAGCATTCACACCGGAGGAGAGCACCTTGAATGAACCTAACGCCAGCAACTTGACCTTCCGGGCCATATCGCTTCCACAAGATCATCCGAAGCATTTGGATGATTTTCTTATTCCCGAAATGCCCGAAAAACTTCGCGGGTTTCCAGATCTCAACCTTTGCTTTCATCACTGAGCTCTCTCTGATCGAAAACTCCATGAGTCTTACTTGATAGTCTTTGTAACCAAGACTCTTTCTCTGTGAAAAGTTGCAGTGATCAGCGTCGAATAAAGTTCCTGGAGCCTGCTTCAATAAATCGAATATTTCATCCGATTTATTGGGTGAAATGATATTGAAGATCAAGTCGGTGAAGT
>JBIPND010000100.1:0-7692 GCA_044374015.1 Luteolibacter sp.
ACGAGCGTTTCGAAGAATGCCTACCCCGGCTGGTGGAACTATTGGATCGTTTTATCCACGCCACGCTGAGGGATTACTATTTCTTGAACATGGAGGATGGGAAATTCCAACGCATCCCGGAATACCCGAAAGAGGCATGGCTGGAGGGAATTGTGAACGCGATCTGCCACCGCTCCTACAACCTGCAAGGGAACTCGATCTACATCCGTCACTACGATGACCGGCTGGAAATTTCCAACAGCGGCCCGCTCCCGGCACAGGTCACTGTGGAGACGATCATGAAAGAACGCTATTCACGGAACCCGCGAATTGCCCGCGTGCTTTCCGAAATGGGCTACGTGCGCGAGCTCAACGAGGGCGTTCCCCGGATTTTCAGTGCCATGCACCAGTCGATGCTGGCGGAACCGGTTTACACCGATGTGAACGATACCGTGACGCTGACTTTGCGGAACAAGGTGACCGATCACATGGAAACCATTCATGCGGATGTGTTGGCCGCGATCGAAGGCAACTGGGAATCCTTCAATCCCACCCAACGGGGCATGATCCTTCATTTGATGGAAGTCCATGAAGCGATTGCCAGTGTTTTGGCGGAAAAGGTTGGAGTCGGCGAGCAGACAGCCCGGAACAATCTCAAGAAGCTTGAGGATCTTGAAATCGTGGAACGCTTGAGCGAGAAGCAGCGGGACAAAATGGCACTGTATCGTTTTAAGAGGAAATGAAGGGTTTTTAAGGATACATAGTAAATAACTAAAAATCAATGAGTTACAACGATCCGAAGCCATTGGCACGCCTTTAAGCGTAAATACCCCGAAATTAGCGGTAAAGAGCCCAAAATAAGCACATCATGATCACCCCCATCACCCAGCCCGAGCAAGCCCTAGAAGACGAACTGGTCACCCAGCTCGTCGGCTTAGGCTACGATAAGGTAGCGGTGACGGATGAGGCAGCCATGCTGGCGAACCTGAAGGCGCAGCTGGAAGCCTTCAACGCCCTGACGCTGACGGCGGGCGAGTTCACCAAGGTGCTGAACCATTTGACCAAAAGCTCCGGGGTTTTCGAAAAAGCCAAGATCCTGCGGGACCGGATGAAGCTGACGAAGGAGGACGGGACCACGGTCTATCTGGAATTCTTCGACTCGGTGAATCCACTGCGGAACCGCTATCAGGTGACGCAGCAGGTGGCCATGGATGGCGGCACTTACAAAAACCGCTACGACGTGACCATCCTCGTCAACGGCCTGCCACTGGTGCAGATCGAGCTGAAACGGCGCGGGCTGGAGATGAAGGAGGCGTTCAACCAGATCCAGCGCTACCAGAAGCACAGTTACTGGAGCGCGCAGGGGCTGTTCCACTTCGTGCAACTGTTCGTGATCAGCAACGGGGTGAACACGAAGTATTACGCCAACGCCCGGAAACAATCCTTCAAGCAGACCTTTTACTGGGCCAGCGAGGACAACAAGACGATCCGCGAGTTGCCCGCCTTCACCACCGCTTTCCTGAACCGCGAGCATCTCGGTGGGATGATCGGTAAATACACGGTGCTCAACGAGACGGACAAGATCCTGATGGTATTGCGGCCGTATCAGTTCTACGCCGCCGTGGAGATCGTGGAACGGGTGATCCATCCGCCGGAGGTCGATCCGAACGGCTACGTCTGGCACACCACCGGCAGCGGCAAGACGCTCACGTCCTTCAAAGCGGCGCAGATCATCACCGGCCTGCCGAGCGTGTATAAGGTGGTGTTCTGCGTGGACCGGAAGGACCTGGATTACCAGACGATCAAGGAGTTCAACGGCTTCAGCAAAGGCAGCGTGGACAGCACCAACAACACCAGCAAGCTGGTCCAGCAGTTCACCGACGACACCAAACTGATCGTCACCACCCTGCAAAAGCTGAACACCGCCATCAGCAAGCCGCAGTATCTGGCACAGATGGAAAAGCTGCGGGACGAACGGATCATTTTCATCTTCGACGAGTGCCACCGCAGTCAGTTCGGCGACACGCACCAGCGCATCACGGCGTTTTTTCGCAATCACCAGATGTTTGGTTTCACCGGCACGCCGATCTTCGCCGAGAACGCGGCACCGATGAAAGCAGCACGGACATTCAAGCCGGCGACCTACGAAGAAAGCTATGAAATGAGCAAAGTTGCGGAGGATCCAACGCCCTATCGTGTTGTCGTGAAATCAGCGGGTGGCGTCAATCGGACCACCAAGGATCTTTTTCACAAAAAGCTGCACAGCTATGTGATCACGGATGCGATCAAGGACGAGAACGTGCTGAAATTCGCCGTGGAATACGTCGGCCGCTACAAGCGCAAGCCTGGCACCGCCACGGAATTGGACATCGAAGTGGAAGGGATCGACACCAAGGAGCTGATGGACTCCCCGGCGCGGTTGGAGAAAATCACCGATTACATCATCGAGCACCACGCCGTGAAGACCCGTAACAAGGAGTTCACCGCGATGATGTGCGTCAGCTCGGTGGATGTGCTGATCAAGTATTACGAGCTGTTCGCCAAGCGCAAGGCGGAGGGGGCGCACAAGCTGAAGGTGGCGACCATTTTCAGCTACACCAGCAACGAGGAGGACAAGGATGCCGACGGCATCCTGGACGAAGGCGGCGAGATCATCGGCGGCGAGGGCGGCAATCCGCACACTCGGGAGAAGCTGGACGGCTTCATTTCCGACTACAACGGGATGTTCGCCACGAACTTCTCCACCAAGGACACCCAGAGCTTTTACAACTACTATCAGGACATCGCCAAGAAGGTGAAGGAGCGGAAGGTGGACATCCTGCTGGTGGTGAACATGTTTCTCACCGGCTTCGACAGCAAGACGCTGAACACGCTCTACGTGGACAAGAACCTGCGCTACCACGGACTGGTGCAGGCCTACAGCCGCACCAACCGCATCATCAACGAGGTGAAGTCGCAGGGGAACATCGTGGTTTTCCGCAACCTCAAGGCGCGGACGGATGAGGCCATCGCGCTGTTTTCCAATGTCCATGCGAAGGAAGAGATCTTCGTGCCGCCCTATGACGAATACGTGGCGGCTTTCAATGCGGTGGTGCTGGAGTTGCTCACACTCACGCCCACGGTGAAGAGCGTGAAGGATCTGCCGGACGAGGAGGCCGAGCTGAAGTTTGTGAAAATTTTCCGCGAGCTGATGCGCCTGCGGAACATCCTCGAATCGTTCTCGGAGTTCGACGACGAGGATTTGACCCTGCCCGCCCAACGCTTTGCCGACTACCGCAGCGCCTATCTGGACCTCTACGACAAGGTCAAGACCGACAACACCAAGGAGAAAGCTTCGATTCTAGCGGATGTGGATTTCGAGCTGGAGCTGATCCACCGCGACGTGATCAACGTCCAATACATCCTCACGCTGCTCGCCAGACTCTACGACGCCGACGAGAAAGAGCGGGCTGGCATCCGCAAGCTCATCCTCGACAGCGTGGCCGGGGACATCGAACTCCGCAGCAAGCGCGAGCTGATCCAGAAGTTCATCGACAGCAACCTGCCGAAGCTGGATTCAGCCGCCGAGATCCCCGACAGCTTCGAGGATTTCTGGGAGAAGGAACGCGTCGCCGCCTTCGACAAGCTGGTGAAGGAAGAACAGCTGGACGCCGATAAGCTGAAGCAAGTCATCGACCGCTACGTTTACACCGGCCAGGAGCCATTGCCGGATCCGGACATCGTGGACCTGATCCAGAAGCCCATGGGCATCCTCGAACGCGGTCCGACACGGAAGCGGGTGCTGGAAAAAGTGGTGGACTTCGTGGCGACGTTTATCCGGGGCGTAGCGGCTTGAGCGAAGGCACGTGGCGGGCATCGTGCGCTCCAGCATGTCGAAGAGGTCAGGGCTTGATCTCGCCGATGAGCGCTTCGGCGGTGAGTTCCACGAAGGAACCGGGGGCACCGGCATAGTGGATTTTCCGCTCGTGATCGAGCACGTAAACCAGTGGCCACGAGCCGACGCGGTATTCGGCGGCAAGCTTGTTTTCCGGATCGGGAAAGTTGGTCCAGGTCACGGTACCATCCGCCTGCATGGAGCGGAGTTTTTCCAAGGGATCGTTACTTACGCCGATGATCACCAACGGCCGTCCGCGGAATTTGCGGTTCATTCCGTTGGTGATCTCGACCACCCGGTCGGCGTCCTGGACGTTGCTGTTCCAGAAGAGCAGGACGATGACTTTGCCCTTGTGGGTGGAGAGCGTGAGCGGGCGGTTGGCGACATCCATGCCGGTGAGGTCGGGGGCGACGCGGCCTTTGGTGAGGAAGCGGATGATGTAAAGTTCGTCCTCGGCGAGCTTGGCGACCGAGATGCCGTCGAGGTCGATGTCGGAGCTCTGGATGATCGCTTTGCGCAGGAAGGTGAGGCGCTTTTTCATGATTTCGCCATCGTCGCCGATGGTTTTGAGCTGCATCGCGGCCGCCAGTGCGGCGACGCCCTGGATCTTTTTGTCGGGGTGGCTGGCTTGGATTTTTTCGAGGATGGCGAGCGAGCGCGGGTCTTGGTTCACCACCAGCGCCATGCAGATCGGGGTGAGCTTGAGACTGTTCATGTGATAGGACTCGATGGCCTTGCGGATCGCGTCGGCTTCCTTGGCGAAGGTGGGGGCGGTGGATCCATTCTCGTTGGTGGAGATCAGGCCCTGGGTGACGCGGAGAAACCAGGCGGCGGGCTCGATGCTCCACTCCTCGCCCAGCGCCGGGCCGATTTCGGCCCACATCTGGCGGGCGAAGGTGGTGGCATCGGGGCGTTTGGCCCAGGTCTGGGTGCGTTCCTCCTGACTGGTGGCGATGCGCATGTTGAGCGTCCATTTTTCCATGGCCAGTTGGTAGGATTTGCGGACGCCCACGGCATCGGCGGGAGAGGCGGTCACGCCGGTGGCGAGCAGCAGCGAAAACAGGACGATGAGACGGCTCAAGCGGTTCATGGGAATAGAGTAGCAGTGACGGGCAGGCGGGGGAAATCGGAAAAACCTCAGGAATTTCCCGCGCACCAAGCGGCGGCAGTTTCGCGTGCCCAGCGGTCTGCGGCAACCACCGATTCGAGGGTGCACGACGGCTGAACGGTGTGTGAATCCATCACTGCCGCGACACATTTCCAGATCCCGGGGAAGGGGATGATGCCCGCGCGAAAGGCATCGACGGCGATTTCATTCGCCGCATTGAAAACCGCCGGCAGCGTCCCGCCGGTGATCCCGGCGCGGCGGGCGAGGTCGATGGCGGGAAAATCCTCGCGGCGCGGGGCTTCGAATTCGAGCTTGGCGAGCGCGGTGAAATCCAACGGTTGCAGCCCGCCGCGCACCCGCTGTGGCCAGGTGAGCGCGTATTGGATCGGAAAACACATGTCGGTGCGGCTGAGTTGGGCCAAGACCGAACCATCGGTGAATTCGACCATCGAATGCACGATGCTCTGCGGGTGGACGATCACATCGATGCGCTCCATGCCGATGCCGAAAAGCCAGCGGGCCTCGATCATTTCCAAGCCCTTGTTGAAGAGCGTGGCGGAATCGATGGTGATTTTCGGCCCCATCTCCCAGGTCGGATGCTTGAGCGCCTGGGCTGGCGTGACATGTGGCAACTGCTCGGCCGGGAGCGTGCGGAATGGCCCGCCCGACGCGGTGAGGATGAGCCGGGAAATTTCCTGTTCGCCGCCGCGATGGCCGTCGAGGCACTGATAGATCGCGTTGTGTTCGCTGTCCACGGGCAGCAACCGCACACCCCGGCGTTGGGCGGCGCGGGTGATCACTTCTCCCGCCATCACCAGGATTTCCTTGGAGGCGATGGCGAGGTCCTTGCCCGCCTCGATGGCGGCGAGGGCGGGGAAAAGCCCGGCGGTGCCGACGATGGCGATGAGCACGATGTCGGCGTCTGCTAGGGTGGCGAGTTCGGCAAGGCCGTCGGCGCCGAGATGGATTTTCACGCCGTCCGGCAGCAGCGCGCGGAGGGCGGCCTCCTGGCTGGCGTCGTAGAGGGCGACGTGGCGGACGCCGGTTTCGCGGGCTTGGGCGGCGAGTTTTTCGATGCTGCCGGCGGCGGCGAGGGCGATGATTTCGATGTGTTCCGGCAGTTCGCGGGCGACCTTGAGGGCGGAGGTGCCGATCGACCCAGTGGAGCCTAACAAAACAACGCGGCGTTTGCTTGGGGCACTCATGCGGTGGGAAGCAGCACCCACTTCAGGTAGAAATAGAGCGCGGGTGCGGTGAAGCAAATGCTGTCGATGAGATCCAGCGAACCGCCGATGCCGGGCAGCATTTTGCCGGAATCCTTGGCGTTGAGCGCGCGCTTCACCACGCTTTCGGCGAGGTCGCCGATCACCGCGAGCACCGCGAGCAGGAATCCGAGGATGGCGACGTGGGACCAATTTTTGAAGAAGAAGAGTTGCTCGGGAAACAACGCGAAAAGTCCGCAGGCGGCGATCTGGGAGAAGAGCAGCGCGCCGCCGAAGCCTTCCCAGGTTTTGCCGGGGCTCACATGCGGAATCATTTTGTGGCGGCCGATCGCCGAGCCGACGATGTAGGCACCCATGTCAGTGAACTTGGTCACGGCCAGCAGCCAAAGCAGCAGGAAGGCACCGTGGGTCCCGACCACGCCGGGAGTGGCCGCAGGGTCGGGCACCATGAACGTGACGCGCGCGGCGAAGTTGAAGAGAAACGGGATGTAAAGCAGGCCAAAGGCGGTGATTGCGATGGCGACGAGCGACTCCAATCCGTGGATCGGCCGGCGGAGTTGAAGGGCGAAGGCACCGGCGATGGCGATGAAGATCGCGGCGGCATCGAGGGCGAAGGTGACCTCGTTGTCGCCGAGGAGGAAGCGGCTGTAGAGAATGGCCGTGTAACCCACGGCTATCAGAATCCCGAAGCGGGGAAAACAACTCACTCCAGCCCCCTTGAGCATGCGGAAGTATTCGACGGTGGCAATGATCGCCAAGGTGCCGGTGAGTCCAAGGAAGGCCCACGAATAGCGGCTCATGAAAATCGACGTCACCAGCCCCCAGAGCAGCAAGGTGCTGGCGCTGCGCCTGGCAAAGACGAGTGCTTTCGAGTGGGTGGGCGGCATCGGGGAATCGGCCATAGGCGCACGGATCCAAGACGGCTGCGGCAGATGTGGCAACTCATTCCCGTGGCTGCCGCGCAACCTTTTTCCAAGCGAATGGTTTTACCCCCAGACGAGGCCGGCAACCGGACTCCAATCTTCAACCCGACAATCCAACATGAAAACCAATCAATTGATCGCGCTCGCCGCTCTCCTCGGAACCTGCGGCTTTGCGTCAGCCCAAGACAAACCCAAGCGTCCGGACCGTCCACAACGCGAAGTCCCCGCCGAAGTTCTCGAAAAATTCGACGCGGACAAAGATGGCAAACTCTCCCCCGACGAGCGCAAGGCGATGATGGCGGAGCGCGAGGCGGCGATGCTCGCGAAATACGACACCGACAAGGATGGCAAACTTTCTCCCGAAGAGCGCACGGCCATGCGCGAGGAAATGGCAGCCAAACGCAAGGCGCTCATCGAAAAATACGACGCCGACAAGGATGGCAAGCTGAGCCCTGAAGAGATCAAAACCGCCCGCGCCGCTGGCGAAGAGATGCCGATGGGACCTGGACCTGGTGACCGCAAGGGACCACGCGGGCCAAAAGGTCCGGGCGGCAAAAAAGGCCCGGGTGCACCGGATGCCCCGGC
>JBIPND010000101.1:0-7684 GCA_044374015.1 Luteolibacter sp.
AGTAACAGAACCGGATCCAGGTCATCGGCGACTTCGATGCCATAACAATCCGACCAAGTGAACCAGCGCTTGGAGATCACCGCAGCGTGCCCGCCGCCGCCATGGATCTCATACTCATGATCCAGGAAATCGCCGCTGGCCTCGTAGTCCTCGTTGCCGGGACCATCGATCGCGAACTTGCAGTGAAATCACCGATCACCTCGAGCCATTTCCTCCGGACCACTGAACGTCGGTTGAATTTCCTCGCCGTCCCGTCTCCCGCAGTTAGGGTCCAAACATCTGATGCCCGCCCGTAAATCCACCGCCCCCAAGCCCGAGAAAAACAAGTCCCTCGAACAATGGATCTGGGACGCCGCCTGTTCCATCCGTGGCGCGAAGGACGCGCCGAAATACAAGGACTTATCCTCCCGCTCATCTTCCCCAAGCGCCTCTGCGATGTCTTCGATGACGAGTTGAACCGCATCGCCGCCGAGGTCGGGTCGCGGAAAAAGGCGTTCCAGCTCGCCAAGCGCGATCACACTGCCTCGCGCGACAGCGCTTCTCATGAATCCGAAGGCATCCCGCAGGTCGTGAGTGAAACGAAGGACAATCTCGTCCGCGTCTTCCTGCCGCTGGAGCCGGCCGATCCCGAGCAGCCGGTCTGGTCGGTCATCCGCAAGCTCTCCGACAAGATCGGCGAGGGCGTGACCACCCACATGCGGGCCATCGCCAAGGAAAACCCGTCGTTGCAGGGGATCATCGACCGCGTCGATTTCAATGCCACCACCCACGGCCGACCGCAGACCGTTCACGCCGAGCATTTTTGTGGATGCCGTGCTGGCCGAGGTGAAGTTCCAGAAAGACGAGGCGGGCATGGCTTTGCTCGATCCCGACGGTCTGCGCGAAGCCTCCGGCCAGGTCTTTTACAACACCTCAAAATTCACCCTCAAGAGCCTACTCGGAAATCCCTCCCAGCTCGAAGCGAACTTCAACTACTACCTCGACGGCTTCAGCTCCAACGTCGCCGAGATCATCGCCAAGTTCGATCTCCGCAACCAGATCCGGAAAATGGGCGAGGCGGATGCCCTCCACGGCGTCATCGAGAAATTCGTGGCCCCTGACATCAATCTCTCCCACCACGACGCCATCGGCCCGGACGGCCGCAAGCTCCCCGGCTTGACCAATCTCGGCATGGGATACGTCTTCGAGGAACTCATCCGCAAGTTCAACGAGGAAAACAACGAGGAGGCCGGAGAGCACTTCACCCCGCGCGAAGTCATCCAGCTGATGATCCACCTGCTGTTCGAGCCGGTGAAAAAGAAGTTCCGCCCGTCATCACCATTTACGATCCCGCCTGCGGTTCCGGCGGCATGCTCACCGAGGCCCAGGACTTCATCATCGACCCCGAGGGCTCCATCCGCTCCAAGGCTGCCATCTACCTCTACGGCAAGGAGGTCAACCCCGAGACCTACGCCATCTGCAAGTCCGACATGATGATCAAGGGCAACAACCCCGAGAACATCCGCTATGGCTCCACCCTCGCCACCGACGAGTTCTCCGGCACCCGCTTCGACTTCATGCTGTCGAATCCGCCCTACGGCAAGAGCTGGAAGACCGACCAAGGCCAGGTCCTTGAGAAAAACGGCGCGAACACCGTCATCATCGATCCCCGTTTCGAGGTGAAGTTGCCCGATCCATCTGGCCAGACCCAGCTGGTGAGCGCCGCGCCCGCCGTGGATGACGGCCAGCTCCTCTTCCTCATGGAAATGGTGAGCAAGATGAAGCCCTCCAGGATTCGCCGGCCGGCTCGCGCATCGCCACCGTCCACAATGGCTCCGCCCTCTTCACCGGGAATGCCGGCGGCGGGGCCAGCAACATCCGCCAATACCTGATGGAAATCGCTGGAAAACTCCACCAGCAGCTCGGCGAGAAAATGTGGGACGACTTCTCCCTCTTCACCGAGGACGTCAAAGCCGCCATCAGGAAACTCAAGCTCAAGCCCGGCGCACCCCAGCTCAAGGCCATCCTCGATGCTGTCTCCTGGCGCGATCCCGAGGCCGCGCCCATTATCGCAAGCGAACTCTATCTGGAAATCGATACCCAGGAACAACGCCTCGCCGCCCGCACCTGGTATCCCGTCGTAGAGGACGGCAGCGCTACCATTTACGAGCCGGACGCTGAACTCCGCGATACCGAAAACATCCCACTCACTTACGAAGGCGGCATCGAGGCCTATTTCCACAAGGAAGTCCTGCCCCACGTCCCGGATGCTTGGATCGACGACAGCAAAACTGTCATCGGCTACGAAATCTCCTTCAACAAATACTTCTACGTCCACCAGCCGCTCCGCGACCTCGCCGAAGTGGTGAAGGAAATCAGGGATCTTGAAGCCGAGACCGAAGGCCTGCTTGAACAAATCCTCAGCTTTTCCAACTGAATGAGCGCCTATCCGAAATACGAGCGTTACAAGGACTCCGGAATCGAATGGCTCGGGGAGGTGCCCGAGGATTGGGAGTCCGAACGCGTCTTCTCCGTCTTCAATGAACGTGTCGAAACCGGTCACGCTGGACTCCCAAACTTGAACATCACCATTGGTCGAGGCGTTCAGATTGAGGAGAACGAGGGTGCCCGGAAAAAGCGCCTGATTGAAGATATCAATGCCTACAAGCGAGCCAAGAAGGGTGACATCGCTTATAACACAATGCGCATGTGGCAGGGGGCCGTTGGCGATGTTCCTGTTGATGGATTGGTGTCTCCCGCTTACGTGGTCGCTCAGCCTATCAAGGCGATTAACAGCCGCTTCTATTCCTATCTTTTCCGCACCGAAATATTTCAGACGGAAACCAACAGGCACTCATACGGCATCGTCTCCGACCGAAACCGACTCTATTGGCTCGGCTTCAAAAACATCACGATTCCGATCCCGTCTCGCGAAGAACAAGACCGTATCGTCGCCTTCCTCGATCAGAAAACCGCTAAGATCGACGCCTTGATTGCCAAAAAGCAGCGCCAGATCGAACTCCTCGACGAGCAAAAAGCCATCCTCATCAACCGCGCCGTCACCCGAGGCCTCAATCCCAACGCCAAACTCAAACCTTCTGGCATCGAATGGATCGGCGACATCTTGGAGCATTGGGAAGTAAAAAAGCTCAAATATCTAATCAACATTCAAGCGGGATACGCGTTCAAGAGCTCTGCCTATTCTCAGAAAGATACGGATATTCGTCTTTTACGCGGAATCAACGTCAATCTAGGCCAGATCAATTGGAATGATGCCGTTTATTGGCCTCACGACAAACTCCGGGATGTCTCAGATTTCATGCTGGATTCTGACGACATGGTGATGGGCATGGATCGACCCTGGGTAGGTGCGGGCGTTCGCATTGCGAGGATCACCGAAACAGATCTTCCTGCATTACTTTTGCAACGAGTTGCTCGCATCCGGGCGACAGGAATCGAACCGGATTATCTTGAGCGCACGCTAACTGGTTCTGGCTTCAAGGCCTACTTCGAGCCTATTTTAACTGGAGTCAGTGTGCCCCACATTAGCCCCGACCAAATCGCTTGTTACGTTGCAGCTGTTCCTCCAAAAGCTGAGCAAATCAAGATTTGCGAGTTCATCAAAGAAGCTGAAAGCCTCGGGGCTAAAACGGCAAGGGCTGCCGAAGCTCAAATTGAATCGCTCAAAACTCTCCGCAGCACCCTCATCTCCCACGCCGTCACAGGCAGAATCAAAGTTTAATCCATGCCCTGCCGCCACTCCGCCGCCTGCATCCAAGAGAATGTCAAAGCCCCGAAAGCTTTGGTCGCCGGGCAGAGCGTGTCGCCAAAGAAGCACGGCAGCCACGGGCTGAGTTTCGAGGCGTTTGGTAAGGTTGACGGGATGGTGGAAAAGAGGTTTGTTGTGAGCACCTTCGCCGCGCCACTCACACCCGAAACCGTCCGCCAGCGCCTGCACGCCTTTTGGCAGGAGTCGCTGGAAATCGCCAAGACCCGCCAAGGGCTTTCGCTCGCGCTGCCGCAGACCTACCCGGACGGCTGGCAAATCGTGGTGGATCTGGAGGACCATCTTCCTGCCGGCCTGAAAGTGACCGACCGCGGCCGCATGCTCGGCTGGCTCGTCGGCCAAGGCCAGAACATCGAGACGGACGCCGTGCGCCGGCATCTGGATGAGATTTGCGCCGAGTGCGGGATCGAGCGCGACGGGCTGGAGCTGTTCCACTGGTTTCCCAAAGGCATGGAGGGCGTGGACCTGCACGTCTTCGCCGAGGCGCTGGTGGCCATCGCGCATCTCCACTACCTGAGCGACCTCAAGCCGCGCACGCTGGACATCCCGGACGAGACTCTGCAACAGGTGTTCAAGGACCACGGCGTGATCGCGCTGCCCGGCACCACGCTGGACGGCCGCACCCGCAAGAAGGTGAGGCTGGATTACTACATCGCCGAGGAAAGCCCGATCGCCTTCCAGATCATCCGCCGCCACGGCCGGATTCTCGGGACCATGGAGCAATGGGGCTGGCGCTGGAACGACCTCCGCGCCGCACACCCGGCTCTCCGCCCCGCCATGATCTACGATCCCCACCACCAGAAGATCGACGCCGACAGCCGCGCCATCGGCGAGGAGGTCTGCGCGCTGTTCTGCTCGTATGAGGAGACGGACCGGATTCACGAGTTTCTGGGAGGGACGAACTGAAAACGCCATGTCCTATCACCACGCCGCCGCCCGAATCCGCGAGATTGTCAAAGCCCTGTGGGACGTGGTCGCACAACAGCCATGGCCAGAGTTTCGAGGAGATTGTGTCGATTTTCCGAAATTTCACGATACGCTGACCACCGAAAGGAGGACACCCTGAATACCAATCATTACCAACTCCGTCTTGAAGGACTCACCGAAGCGCAGGGCCAGATCAAGGCCCAGGCGCTCCAGCGGGTGCTCGGTGCCTTGCTCAAAACCGCGGAACGCTGCACTCGTCTGTTGGCGACCGGTGAGGGCCACTCAAAAGGGGGCAAACCGGCTTGGCTGGAGCGGACGGTGGATTTCACGATCACCGGCCTGACGCCGGGTTCGACGATTCTGGAGATCGATGCGCCGCTCATCTCGGAGGTGGCGGCGGATGCGTTTGAGCAGAGGGATTTCTGGCGCGAGACACCGGAAGCCGGAGACAGCGCCCTCGATCTCGCCGCGCTGGCGATTCAGGAAGTGGAACGGGGCGGCGACTCCGGGGAGCGCTACGACGCCGCCGTGCTGGAAGCCGTGATGGAGTTCAAAAAGGCCACCCGCGAGGAAGGCGTCCGGTTTCAGTTGATCCCGCAAGGAAAGGCCCGGGGCCGGTTTGAATTGACGGATGCGACCTACGCGAAAGCTGCGGAACGGCGTGCCCAGCTCCCCGAGCCCCGTGCTTTCATCGTCCACGGCAAGCTGGATGAGATCCGCCACAGCGGCGGCCGGTTCCGGCTGTTGCTGGACAACGGGCTGCAATTGCTCGGGCGGCTGCATGCCGAGTTTCTGAGCGGTGAATCCCTGCGCCCGCTCTGGGGGCACTCCGCCACCGTGCAGGGCGTGGTGCATTTCAAGCTGAACGGGCAGCCGCGCTTCATCGAGGCCCGCAAGATCAGCCCGCCCGCCGTGGGTGACGAGATTTTCTCCAGCCTGCCGATGGTTCCGGCCCGGTTGTCGCAAGACTCGCTTTTCCCTGAGATCGCCACCCGCAGCAAGGACTCGGATCCCATGGGACTCTGGGGTGCCTGGCCGGGTGAGGAGCCCATTGAGGAATTGCTGGCGATGCTCGATTGATCTCACGGCCTGCCCCCCATGAAACGCTACCTCCTCGATACCAATCTGCTGCTCGGCTTCACCCGGAGCGCGGACTGGGCGCAGTGGGCTTACAAGGAGTTCGATCTGGGTGCGGAGACGACGATGGTTTTCACCTCCGTCATCTGCCGGGGCGAGCTTCTCGCGCTCGCCGAGAAAAACGGCTGGGGCGAGGCCAAGCGGAAAAGCCCGGTGGAGGTGCTAAACCGGTTCCCGACGGTGGACTTGAACAAGGATGCGATCCTGAACCACTACGCCGCCCTGGATACCTGGACGCACGGACGCACGCTCGGGGACACCAAGCGGCCTGACCCTCCGAAACCGGCGATGAGCATGAAGCAGAATGATCTGTGGATCGCCGCGACCGCAGTGGCCACCGGGGCCACGCTCGTGACGACGGACAAGGACTTCGATCACCTGAATGGTCTCTGGCTGGAGCGGGTGCTGGTGGATCAATCCGCAAAACTTTCCTGATGCCTTCCAACACCAAAGAAAACGCCCTCGAAGCCTGCATCGAACGCCACCTCACCGGCGGCACGAGTGGCGCTACCTCCGATAACGGCAAACTCCAGGAGGATCCCGCCGTCTATCAAACGAGCAAGGGCGCGGGCTATCTGCGCGGCAAGTCCACGGATTTCAATTCCGAGTTCGCCATCGACGAAGGGAAATTCTGGCAGTTTCTCGAAGCCACCCAGGCGGCGGAACTCGCGAAGCTGCATTACAAGCCGGATTGGAAACGGCAGATTCTCGAGCGGCTGCACCGCAAGCTGAAGAAGGACGGCATCCTCGCCGTGCTGAAAAAGGGGCTGGATGTGGACAACGCGCATTTCGATTTGCTCTATCGTCTGCCCTACAACGATCTGAACCCGGACGTCACCGCCAAGTTCGAGTCCAACGTCTTCTCGGTCACCCGGCAGGTGTATTTCTCCGGCGTCGACCGCAAGTCGGTGGACATGGTGGTTTTCCTCAACGGCCTGCCGCTCGCCACGCTGGAACTCAAGAACCCGTGGACCGGCCAGAACGTCAACCAAGCGAAGAAGCAATACCGCGACGACCGCGACCCGAAGGAGACGCTGTTCAGTTTCAAACGCTGCCTCGTCCACTTCGCCGTGGATCCCGACGAGGTGTGGATGACGACCAAGCTAGACGGCAAGAGCACCTATTTCCTGCCCTTCAACAAGGGCCTGCCGGATGGCCAAGGCAAGGGCAACCCGCTCAATCCCAACGGCCACAAGAGCGCCTATCTCTGGCAGGAGATCCTCACCCGCCACAGCCTCAGCAACATCATCGAGCACTACGCCAAGCTCACGGTGGAGAAGGACAAGGCAGGCAAGTCCAAGGAGACGCTCTATTTCCCGCGCTACCAGCAGCTCCAGGTGGTGCGCCTGTTGCTGGCCGATGTGCAGGCGAAGGGGCTTGGTCTGCGCTACCTCATCCAGCACTCCGCCGGATCGGGGAAATCCCACTCCATCACCTGGCTCGGCTATCAGCTCGTGGAGCTCTACGACAAGACCGGGCAGGAGAACTTGTTCGACTCCGTCATCGTCGTCACCGACCGCCGCGTGCTCGACCGCCAGATCGACAAGAACATCCGGCAGTTCGCCGAGGTGAAGAACATCCTCGCCCACGCCAACAGCGCTGCCGAACTCCGCAGCCATTTGGAGGCTGGCAAGAAGCTGATTACCACCACCATCCAGAAATTCCCCTTCATCGTCGATGGCATCGCCGACATGAGCAGCAAGAAGTTCGGCGTGATCATCGACGAAGCGCATTCGTCGCAAAGCGGCAGCGCCGCCGATTCCGCAACCGCCGTGCTTGGTGCGACCGAAGAGGAGGAACCGGAAGACTATCAAGAGAAGATCCTGCAAGCGATGGAGCGCCGCAAGATGGGCA
>JBIPND010000663.1:0-2789 GCA_044374015.1 Luteolibacter sp.
AGGACATCACCCCGGGCACTGACGTCGAATTGGGCTTTCCCTGCGAACAACAGCGTGGGAACCCAGGCGTTCGGATCCAGGGATGTTGGATTGTTCAGGTTAGAGACAATTCCGAACGAAGGTGAGCGCGTGCTGTTGGTGGTGATCGCGCGGCCGGCATCGAGAAGACCCGTGCCCCTTTCGACATAGTAAACACCGCCGCTGATGTCGTTGCCAGCACGCACCGTTAGGTCGCCGCCGCCGAGTTCCAACAATCCCGCGGTCCTTGGACGGCCCATCGCGGCACGGGCATTCGTCGGCGCGACCGCATCGACATTGCTAACATCGTTGCCTGCGGTGAGCGAGACGTTGCCGCCGCCGAGGGTGCCTACGCTTTGGAAGAAATTGCTGTAATCGATCCACCAGGTGGTGGAGGCCGCGGGATCGACGAAGCGGCGGGTGTTGGTGCCGAGATCCACGGTTCCGTAGTTGCCGTCAGACCCGACGTAACTCCGGCGATAGAGCCAATTGTTAGGCAGTTGCCGGGATGAGTCGTCGATGAGCCCCGAGTTGTTCCGCGTCTTCCGCTCGATGTTGCCCCCGGCGTGGAGTGTCAGGTTGCCGCCGGCCATGCTGTATTGCGCGCCGTATGCCTGCTGGACGGCACCGAGCCCGCTCTGGGGGAGCGTCGGGCTCATGGTCAGGATCGGGACTGAAAAATCGCCGGAAGCGAAAACCTTCGTCGGATCTGCCACCTGGGTGCCGGCCGTGTAAATCGAGGTGAAGGAGTTGAGCAACTGGATCGATTGGCCGGCGTGGATGTCGATGTTTCCCGAACCGGTGCGGATAACCTGGAACGAATTTCCAATGATGGAGGCGGTCGTCGCATTCTGCCCGCCCGTGGCTGTCGAACCGCCCCGATTCTTGCCGAGCTGGAGGAAACCGGCGTTTGGACCCAGTTCATCCACACTTCTGACTTCGCGAAAACTAGCGGCTGATAGATCGGAACCGGCGCCAAGCCGCAGACTCCAGGATTGGGCGTTCTCCGGCAGCAATGGGTTGTTAGCCATCAGTGGCGAGAGCCACAGGCTCGGTCCGCCCGTAAAGCCGTCGCTGAGGGCGTTGTGGAAAACCAGATTCTCGGAGGCACGCAGGGTGAGCACCCCGGCCGCACTTTTCTCACCGAAGCGGAAGCCCGCGAGATTCCAGTCGCTGGTGGCGGTGGAACTGGTCGTTCCCAAGGTGATGCTTCCGTTGAGGTTGTAAACCTCGGCACCGGGCGCGAGGATCAGGTCGAGTCCTGGCTGAAGCGCGATCAACCGGTCGAGCATCGCGGTGTAGCCGGCGGTGGTGGTGCCAGCGGCTCCAAGGTAAGCGGTGGCGTCGTTGCGAATGTTGTTCTGAACCGCCGTCGTGATGGTTCCGGATCCGGTTAGAGCATAGAGTTTCACGCCTTCCACCAGCACGTGGGACGCTCCGCGGATTGAGCTGCCGATCGCTTCGAGGTGCAGGTCGGTGTTCGCCGCATTTCTCGGCGCGCGCAAATGGAGTGTGCCGGAGAACCTCCCGTAAAGCTCGCTGTCGGACTTGCCGGCGGCGACTGATAGATCGATCACCGACCCGGCTCGCAGATCCAAAACCGCGGTGGCATCGATCACCCCCTTGCTCTGATTGCCTGCCTCAAGGGTGATCGAGCCGCCTTTGCCCGCGGCGTCGAAATCCGCGCCGGACGCATCAAGCAGCGCTCCGTTGCTGACGATCAGGCTGCCATTCGCCTTGAAGTCGATCGTTCCACCCGTGGCACCGGCTGCATTGACCGTTCCGGAAACCACGATGTTGCCGGAATCCGCCGCCACCCGATAGATCCGCGAGTCGGCGACACCGTCAACCCGGACGCCGCCCGTGCGGATCCGATAGTCGCGGGAGCGGTTGAAACTGCCGTCGTTGAGAATCGCATCGAGTTCGGCAAGGCTGCCGTTCGTTAGAGAACCGGCGTCCATGGCGAACGCCCCTTTGGTTCCGTTCGCCCCGGCCGTGCCGGTGATGGAACCGGAAAGGTCGAAGAGCCCTTCCGGAGCAACCACCCGGATGGAGCCGGCGTTCCCGCCGCCGTTTTGAGCGGAGACGGAAATCAGGGCATTCTTCCCGATCTCCACCGTTCCTCTGTCGGCCAGGAGATTGACCACGCCGCCGCTGGTGTAGCGGATGGCGTCGATGAAAGTCGTGGAGGTGCCGGCGAGGTCGAGATTGGATGCCGCGTCTCCACCGATCGTTAGATTTCCCGAGCGTGCGTGCAGCGTTAACGTGCCGCTGGGCAGTGCGAGGTCGCCGTTGATTCTGACGCGCGCGCCCTCGAGGGTGAGGTCCGCGCCGAATCCCGCTGCGGTGATGACCGATTCGCCGGCTGCCGGACGCTTCGTTGCCAGCAGTCCCCTTGCGGAAATGCGGTATCTCGAAGCGCTTTTGCCGGTGATCCCCGGAGTCACCAGGCTGAGATCACCTGCGGCATCGAAACTTCCCACACCGGAGACAAGGATCCGGTCCGAGGCGGTTAGAAAACCGTCGGCGTATCCTTCCAACAGAACTTCATTTCCACCGAGCGTGATCTGGTTGGCATCAAAGGTGATCGTCCCGCTAAGGCCGCCGGGAAGCGGTCTGGCAACGGTGCTGGCGGCGGAATTGCCGATCACGAGGTCCGCCGCTGTGAATTTCACCGCACCGCCGTTGTTGTTTATGCCACGAATCGAAGCCGCCTGAAGCGAGAGTTGATCAAAGTCGCGCGAGCCGATGGTTCCAGTGCCGTAAACGTC
>JBIPND010000300.1:0-4836 GCA_044374015.1 Luteolibacter sp.
GGAGCGAAAGCCGCTTGGCTGAATTCTGAAGACTGGAAAACGCCGCGCCTGATAGAACCAACCCGGTCGTGGGGAGGGAAACCCCGGGTTGATCGAGCCGGATGCTGATTTGCCCGCTGGCGAGCGAGACCGCATCCGCATTCAGGCGCGCCGCGCTTGATAGATAAGTCGCGACCGTGGAATCCAGCACGATACTTCCTCCGGTGAGAGTTGTGCCCGAACGGAGGGTAAGCACCGGCTCCGACGACGACCCGACGCCGCGGCGGGACACGCCGCCGCTCGAATTCGCGCTGACCCTCACCAGGGAGCCATCTCCGCTGCCTGAGACGGCTTGATCGCCTAGCAGAAGTTTATCGAATGTTCCATCCCCGACCTTAGCGGTGATGGTCGAGTTTTTGGCAAGTGACAGAGCACCTTTCGAAGCAAGGATGATATCGTCGCCACGGAGTGCGGCCCCCGCGTTGTCCAAGGTCAGGCTGGCGGTATTCACCGTGACGGAAGCCCCCTCCGCGCCGAAGTTACGCAGTCCGCCGACAAGCAGGCTTTCCACGCCGAACCCGTTCAACTGCGATGCCTTCAGCACCAATTCGCCGGGTGACCCACCGCTGCCGGAGCGATTGATGACGATGTCCGCCGAACTGCTGATGTCCACCAACCCGCCACGGCCGTTTTTGCCGGCGGCGGATCTGACATCGCCTTGCAGCGACATGCTGGCGGTGGAGGAGAATGACAAATAACCAGAATCCATCGGCAACCTCGGCACTGCGAATTCGCGGGTGATCGCGGCGTCCTTCAAGACCGTGTTCGCCATGAAATCCTGATACTCCGCGCGGCTGCGGATCACCTTCGACGAAGCAACCTCGTAGCGGGTGATCAACGTCGCGCCCTCGCGCGATCGATCCAGATCGTTCGAGCGATAACCCGCCACGATCCGCGATCCCTCAGGAATCTTCGTGGTGTTGACTGCGGTCCCGCTTTGCGGGGTGATCAAAAATGCTCCGGGAAGCAGCGCATAACGCGCGGGCAGCAACGTATAGGTCCCGGCAGCCAGTCCCTTGCTTCCCGCCAGGGTGATCTTGTCTCCGACCTTGAGGGTGGAATTGGCATAGCCCTGTTGGCCGTCGAGATTGATGGCCGATGCGTCCGGATTGAAGGGAGCGTATGGACCGTAGTCGAAGCCGTAGTCCGGGATGACAGCGAAGCCTCCGGATGATTCCAGGATGTCCTTGGTGCCGCCGTTGCCGGAAATCCAGCGGTAGGCATAGAGGTCGCCGCCGCCGCTGATATCCACGGTGGAGCCGTCTTTGGTGACAACGTTAGCAGCTGATAGATTGACTGTCTTTCCGGGAACGCCACCGAGGGTGATATCATTGCCGGCGGGATCGATCCATGAATTGCCATCCGGACTGATGCCGTAGGGAATGATCGTTCCCTCGGCTGACACGGAGGCCAAGCCGCCTGAAGCGAGGGTGAGTTCGGCGGTGACGGGTCGTGCCAGAGTGCCGCCTGCGATGGGATCGGCGGGTGCCTTGCCGCTGCCATCCCAGCCCAGAAGGATTGCCCCGACCGGTGCCCGCAAGGTTCCGGCCTGGGTGATCTTGGAGGCGAACATCCCGAGCGTGCCGCCCGCAGAAAGCGGAGTGGCGCGGGATTTTCCAGCGAGGATTGAAATCGAACCCTGGAGCTGCTTGCCCGCTGCCGCGTAGTCATAGGCAAAGACGTCGAAGCGGCCGGCAGTGGTTGGATAGATCTGGCCGGCTTCGAATTCGAGTTTGCCGGCGGCGCTGAGGGTGCCGTTGCCGCGGATGTCGCCACGCGTGGCGGTGAATCCGGCGTGGCCGATCCCTTGCAACGACAGGTTGCCGATGTCGATCAGACCGGCCTTGATCGTTAGGGCGCTGGCCCCGTGCGTCGGACTGAAGGTGAATGGAGTGACCAAACCCGAGCCGTCGGTGCGGGTGAAAAGAATGACCTGCTCCGTCGGCAACGCGGGAGCGGCAAATGCCTGTCCGGCGTTGACATAGCCCGCCGACAATTTCACCTCGCCCGTGCCGGAAAGCACGCCGCCGCTTGCAACCCGGATCGAGCCGGGTGTCTTGATAGATACATCTCCTTCAAAGGCGACGTTGCCGTTGAGAGCGAGCGAATCGAAACCGCCCGAGCTGAAGGTGGAGACCGTGAAGTTGCCGATGCCAGGCAACGCCAGGTCCGCCCCGATTCCACCGGCGATGAATCCAGCGGGAACCAACGAACCGCTTTGTCTAACGATCAGGTTTGTCTCGGCCGAGTTGAAGCTCGCGCCCACTTCCACAAAGCGGCCGGATGAAACCGTGACCGTGCCGCCGATGGCCGAGGGACCGCCGGCCTTGCCGACCAACTCCGCATCCCAGTAAAGCATGCGCGACCCGCTCAAATTGATCCGCCCACCGTTGGAATCAATCTCAACCGGCACATACTCTTTGCCGCCCAGCGAAACGTTCACCGTCGAGCCAAGCTTGCTGGCCGACGGCGGCAGATCCAACACGCCATTGGTTCCCGAAACATCGAGGACCGCACCATGTTCCGCGGCGATGTTTCCCGTAATCGAAATGGACCCACCCGCGACCACTTCGCCCTGGCGCAGGCCGAACACGTTGTCGATCAGGACGGTTTTGCCCGCAGCTGACAGGAATGCCGTTTTGCCGATCAACGCCGTCGGCAATAACAGATTCGGATCGGTGGAAGGATAACGCGCCGCACCGTTGACCGCAATCGCACCGCCCGGCGTGATCACGGAACCTGACAACATCACGGTTTCCCCGCTGAAGGAGACGCTGCCCTTCGCATCGGTATGGATGACCGCTCCCTCAGCCAGAACCACGTCGCCACGGCCCTGGATGACGCTGGCGAAAAAATCGACGCTTCCGAGAGCGTTGAACGACAGCGAGGCCGGGACGCGGACGCCTTCGTCGCGCAGGACGGTCCGGAGTGTTAGCCCGCCACCTGCCGTGTCGGCCACCCATCCGGCGACCACCGGGCTGATCCTCGCTTCCGGGGCGATGAAGAGACCGGTGACGAACTCTCCGGGCGTGCCGCTCGCGAGTCCGCTTCCCGTTAGAGAAAACGTTCCGAAACCACCTTGATTGAAAAAATCCGAGCCCAGCACATTCACGCCCGGATTGGCGGAGGCGCCTCCGATCTGGATTGCCGGAGCTTGAATGGAGAGGGAGCCTGCTTCCGCGCCGGAGAATCCGGACAAGGTCGCTCCGAGGACGAGACGTCCTCCCAACACCGCGGGAAGTCCGAGATCCCTGCCGGCGGAAATAGATAGAGAACCACCCTTGCCGTAGTTCACCCCGCCGGTGGGATTGATCCTCGCTCCGCCGGAGACATCGAGTTTTCCTCCCACCGCAAGCAGCGCCGAGTGCGACTTCACCTCGATGGAGCCGCCATCGAGGAACAAGGGAAGCGTGCCGGCCGCCGCCACGTTCGCGCGGTCATCGACTAACAATCCAGCGGTGGTGACGACTCCTTTGGCGCCAAGGGTGAAGATTCCACGGTCCGCAGCGGCGACCGGAAGCAGCGCACCCGAGGTGTTGCCGACTGAGTTGAACGTATTGAGATCGATGTTGGAACTGTTGAAGGCGAGATTTCCGCCGCGTGCGATGATGGAACCGTCAATCGTGATGGTGGAAGCGGTGAGCGTGATCGATCCGCCGGTGGAAGCCGCCACTTCGACATTTTCCGGAACGAGGATCGCGCCATCGGGGTTGTTCAGCGTCAACTCACCGAAGCCGCCGTCAGTTAGAATATTGGAGGACAGCTGGACTTCGCCCAATCGATCCGCAGCCAGAGGAAGCGGATCACCATTCAGATCAAGCGCGAAGTCTCCGACTGCCGACGGACTGGCGTCCGGCCGGAAGGTGATCCGGGGAGCTGTTGGAGAATAAACCGGCAGGCTTGCATAGGTCTTGTCCCGCGCCAGGAACGACAAATTGAGCGAACTCGAGGCCGGTGGTGCCTGACGTTGTTTCTCGCTGGCGAAGGTCTTGCCGACGAGTTTCCCATCAAGTGCCATCGATGGCGAAAGAATCGAAAGTTTGCCTCCGGCCGCGCCCTCGGTGGAACCGGGATCGAAGCGTCCTCCATCGGGAGCGAGCGAGGCATGATAGATGTTCGCCACTCCGAACTTGGCATTCGCCTCGGTAAATGTCCCGTCGTAGATCCCATCATAGACCACGTCCGGCCTCGCATCGCGGATATCGACCAACCTGCCGCCGGTGATGAGCCGGGTGGTGTTCACCGTGCCTGCTTCGAAATTCGTGGTCCCCCCTGAAACATCGATCTTCGAGCCCTCGCGCATGACCAGCGAGTTTCCCGCACTGATATTGACGGTGCCGCCCGCGACCGTCAGTTGCCCGACGTCCCGCTGGATCAGGTTTGCGAATCCGGCGATGTCGGCGAGCGGCGTTCCGACCCACTCGTCACCCTGATAGATTCCCGCGTCGCGGATATCGACCCGCACGGTGACGTTGCGAAGATTTCCCGAACGTTGGAGCGGCGAGTTTGCCAGTTCCGCGCCCCGCAGATCGACGGAGATGATATTCTGGGATACGGGTGCCGACACGTTGAGTGATCCGGAGACGTCGATCAACGCATTCTCATCCAGATAGACCTGGCCGGTGGACTGGGTGAAGCGGCTCAGCACGTTGGATCCTCCCGAGAGGATCCACTCGCCGGCGTTGATGTTCACCTGCGCGTTGGGCGCGAGCATCAGCGAGTTTTTGCCCAAATGGATGGCTTTGCCCGCAAGGTTGATCTGTGAGCGGAGCGCGAGTTCAGTGCCGATGGCGGTCT
>JBIPND010000102.1:0-7629 GCA_044374015.1 Luteolibacter sp.
TCCCCGGATCATGACGTTGCGCAATCTTGAGGACATGGACCGGATTCAAAAACAGGTGGGCGAATGCGGTGAAATCGCCATCATCGGGGCCGGTTTCATCGGCCTGGAAATGGCGGAACAACTTTCCCATCTGGGGAAAAAAGTGACGGTGATCGAAATGCAGACCCAGGTGTTGCCGCAGTTGGACGGCGAAATGGTGAGGCCGCTGGAAAAAGCACTCACCGCCCACGGCATCGATTTGATTCTGGGAGATGGCATCGGTGGGTTTTCCGCAGCGGAGACCGGCGTGGTCGCGCACCTGAAATCCGGCCGCAGTCTTGAGGTCGGGATGGTGGTTCTATCCATCGGCGTGCGCCCGGAAAACGGCTTGGCCAAAGAGGCGGGCCTGGAGTTGGGAGCCCGCGGCCACATCATGGTGAATGAGTGGCAACAAACGAGCGACCCGCAAATTTACGCCGTGGGCGATGCCTGCGAGGGCATCGATCCAATCCTCGGCCAGCGTGCGGCGATCCCGCTCGGCGGTCCGGCGAACCGCCAAGGCCGGACGGCGGCAGACCACATTTTCCAAGGGGAAAAGGCCCGTCCCTACCCCGGGTCTATCGGCACCGCGATCGTCCGCGTCTTCGATCAAGCGGCGGGAATCACCGGGTGGTCGGAAGCACGACTGAAAGCGGCCGGCGTTTCCTATCAGACCGTGACGGTGAACGGCGGCTCGCACGCATCCTATTTCCCCGGGGCGGAAACCATCACGCTGAAACTGCTGTGGGATTCCAACAACGGCCGCGTGCTCGGTGCCCAGGCGGTCGGCAAGGACGGGGTGGACAAGCGGCTCGACATCATCGCCACCGCAATCCGCGGCAATCTAACCGTGGATGACCTCGCCCATCTGGAGTTGTCCTACGCGCCGCCCTTCGGCAGTGCCAAGGATGTGGTCAACGTGGCGGGATTCGCCGCCGGTAACATCAAGGACGGCTACCTGCTACCGGTTGCCTCGCTGGCCGCCGCCGGAGAACAAATCGTCGATGTGCGCCCGGCTGTCTCCGCGCGCAAGAGCCCGGTTCCGGGCGCGGTCAACATTCCGCTGGCGGAGCTCCGCGCGCGGGTGGACGAGCTCGACCGCAGCCAGCCGGTTTACACCATCTGCCAGATGGGGAAAACCAGCTACTTCGCGGCGAGAATTCTGGCGAACCACGGGTTCGAGGCGCACAGCATCCTCGGCGGTGCCCATCACCAGTTAGAATGATCGCACCGCCATCACGGAGGCAACAGCGGCAGGTCCGAAGCCATCGGCACGTCGTCCGGCTGCTTCTCCTCGAGCCCGCGGCTGAAAATCGCATCCATGCGGTCGAGGTAGCGCGAGAGGTTGTCGGTGCGGCGGTGGGGATTCGCCTTGAGGCGTTCCTTGAGGCGCATGTAGTCGTCGAAAACCCCGCTGGTCTCGCGGGCGCGGGTGATTTCAAACCAATCGAGGTAGTCGCGGGCGCGGGCGGCCTTTTCCCCCATCAGGGTGCGGGTTTCCTGCAGCGCGGCGAGGCGCGCGGCGACGTCCCCGGTCTTGTTCTGCGCGATGGCGGTTAGAACCATCTGATATTCCGAGAGAAGCGGCCGATAGGAAGGAAAACAGCGGAAGCTGAGGCGGACGAGCGCATCCTGCGCGAGCCGCACCGCTGAAACGCGCTCCGGCTCCGGGAGCGCCGCGACTTCGGGCCAGGCGGCGAGATCCTTCTGTTGGATGATGCCTTCCGGCGTGCGGAAGTTCAGGCGCAACGCCTCGCCGAGCGCGGCTTCGGTGCGGGCGATGGTGAGGATGTCGGTGAGCAGGTTCATCCCGCCCTTCATCGCGAGTTGCAGCTGCAGCCACTTGGCGAGGCTTGTTTGTGATAGATTGAGCTCCGGAAAATGTTTGCGCAGCAGCGTCGGCATTTCGCCTTCGAAGGCGGCGGCTTCGGCGAGGAACGCAAGGAAGCTTTCCCGGCCCTGCGGCTGCTCTAACAAAGCCATCACCAGCGCCCCGGACGAGACCCGGAAGGCGGCCCGCATGGCGGCGTCCATCTCCTCGAATTCGAGCGCATCCACTCCAAACAAATCATCGATTTTAAAAAGCCCGCCTTGTTTGAAAAGCGCTTCGTAGAGGCGGCGGTCGCTGCGGTCGAGCCGCCAGTCTGAGGCCTCGCGCAGGCCGTCGGCCAGCCACGGGGAAACGACCATCGGCCGTTCATCGACGACCGGCGGCCGGCCACGCAGGGCGCGCTCGTAAAGCAACGCGGCGGTGATGGCATACTTGAAGCGCTCCTGCTCCAGCCCGCGGCTCAGATGCACGTCCATCCGCAAATCGTAACCGACCTCGCTGACGAGCAACTGCATGTTCACCGTGCGCGGCGGCATCGGGTCGCCAGGTTTGCCATGCAGGGTGATCGTGATCGGAACTTTCCATTCATCCGACTGCTCTTGAGTGAGACGCAACAACTCGTCCTTGGTCTCCTCCGCCAACAGCGCGACGCTGCCGCGCCCGACCCCGTCACCGCCGCCGATGCGGAATTGTTTCGAGCGGCTGACCACCCGGTCCGCGCCGGCGAAGGTCGCCTGCGCCGGCGGCTCGGCGATTTGGATCGCCCGCGGGGCTTCCTCCGCCATGGCCATGGCGGCGGAGACACAACCAAGAGCTAACAGGCGCGCCGTCATCTTTTTCAGAAGGTTTCCGGCATCAGCGAATCGATCGACGACGCCGCCCGGGGATCCAGCACCAGCCGCCCTTTCTCAATCTTGATGCGGGACATCTCCTCGAAGCCGAGGTTGATCTCCTCGGGGAACAAAGCGGTTAGTTTCTGATAGGCAGGCATCACCAACAGCAGGAAACCCTGCGGCACCACCAGCTGGCCGAACCGGCCGCCGCGGGGTGGATTCGGAACATCCGGGTGAAAGGGACCGCCGTGGAGTTTGACTTCGGTGTTCACGCCTTTCGGGCCCTGCAGCTGCTCGACTTGCAAAAACATCGAAAACGTAAACGGCTTGCCCATGAATTTCCGCGCCATGATGACTTCGGCGACGCCGTCCTCGAGACGCACCCAGACGCGGTCGAGCGAGGCTTTCGATTCTAACAAACCGGCTTGTTTCATCGTCAAGGTGCGGCCGAGCCAGTTGTTGATCTCCGCCTCGGTGAGGGTGACCGGATAGCCGCGGTCGATCGCATTTTTCAAAACCACCTTCATCTCCCGGCCGGCCGGCGCGGCCCCGGCACCTTTTGTTAGGTCGCTCAAATCCTGCGGCAGGGAAATGAGGAAAAGAGCCCAGCCGAGGCCGGCGGCTCCGAACATCATGATCAGGAAAACGAGCTTGGAGAAACATCCTCCTCCGGATTTGCGCTGGGCGGGATCTGCCATGGGAGTGGTGGGTATTTGCGGTGGCCGGCTTGCAAAGCCCGCCTTGCGGCAGCGTCAATCCGCCGACTTCGACGCCGCGGCCGGCGCAGCCGCAGGAGCGGCGGGTGCGGGTGGCGCATTCGAGGCTTTTTCGGCCTTGGCCCCTTCCTGATAGGAGGAGGAACGGTAATCGGTTTTGTAGAAACCGGAGCCTTTGAAAATGATGCCGCCACCGGTGCCGAGCAGGCGCTTGACCTCACCTTCACATTCCGCAGCCGTGCAATCGGTCAGTTTCGCATCACTCATGCTTTGAAACACCTCGAAGCGGCTTCCGCATTTTTGACATTCGTAATCGTAGTTTGGCATGAATCTTGGCGCTTGTGTAAACGCCTTCGCCGCCCCGCGCAACCACTTCCCCACATTCTTCAAATTCTGCGCGTGCGGTGCCCGGATTCCTCTGCTTGAGTCGGCGGCATGCCTCCACGCGTCAAGACCGTCGCCTCCATCTCCGTCGAAAAATTCTTTGAAACCCACGCGGAAACCCTCGGCCTGACACTCCACGGCGAAAAAATCGGCTTCGACCGGCTGATCAGCGAGCCCGCCATGAACCGCCCCGGCCTCGCCCTCGCCGGGTTTTTCTCCTACTTCGCCCGCAAGCGCGTGCAAGTTTTGGGAAACTCGGAACTCTCTTACCTCAAGAAACTTCCGGACGCCATGCGGACCGACCGTTTCCGCCGGATGTGCGATCGTGACATCCCCTGCATCGTCGTCGCCCGCGGCTCCGCGCTCGACCAAAACCTGATGGACGTGGCCAAGGAGCGCGCCATCCCGGTCTTCGGCACCTCGCAGGTGACGATGAATTTCCTCAACGCCGCCACCATCCGCCTCGAGCACGAATTCGCCCCCAGCGTCACGCTCCACGGCTGCATGGTCGATATGCGCGGCGTCGGCATCCTGATCGTCGGCAAGAGCGGCTCCGGCAAATCCGAAACCGCCATCGGCCTGCTGGAGCGCGGCGCCTCCCTCGTCGCCGATGACATGGTGCGCATCAAATACGTCGGCGGCGATCTCGTCGCCACCGCCCCCGATCTCTCGCGCGGCTACATGGAAATCCGCGGGATCGGCATCATCAACGTCGCCAACCTCTACGGCCTCGCCTCGATCCGCCCGGACAAACGCCTCGACCTGGTCGTCACCCTCAAGCCCCACGCCGACCTCAACGAGGTGGACCGCCTTGGCTTGCAGCAGAAAACCTACGAAATCCTCGGCCAACAAGTCGTGCACGTCGAAGTCCCGGTCGGCCCCGGCCGCGACACCGCACGGATGGTCACCATCGCCGCGCTCGACCAGCAACTCCGCCGCCTCGGCTACAACATGGCCGACGAGTTCAACCAACGCCTGCTCAGCCACATGGCCGGCGGAAAGTAGGTCGCTTTTCCCCGCTCTTCCGCGCTTGCAGTCGGGCCCATCCCCCACAAGACTCCCGCCATGTTCACGCCGAAGTGGAAAAAGGAAGCCAAGGACCTGCTCAAGGGCGCGAAAAAATTCGTCGATTACAAACGCGATCTGCTCAAGCCAGAGCGCGTCGCGGAAATCGACTCACGCCGCGCGGATCTGCTCGCGGCGATCCAATCGTCAGACAAGGCCAAGGTGAACGAGGCCTCCAAGCAACTCCGCGCGATTTGCGAAAACGCCCTGCCCTACGAAAAACCGCTCAACTGGCTTGAGGAAAACGTCGAGGTCATGTTCGTGGCCATCGTCATCGCCCTCGGCCTGCGCGCCTACTATTTGCAGCCGTTCCGCATCCCCACCGGCTCGATGCAGCCGACCCTCAACGGCATCGTCGCCACCCCGACGCCGGTCGAAGAATGGCCGGGCTTCCCGCAGCGGATGATTGAAAAAGTCCTGCGCGGCCGCAGCTACGTGCACGTCGTCAATGACCAGGACCGCCAACTCGCGCTCACCCGCGAAGGCCGCGTGGACATCCGCGACACCCAGTTCATGCACTTTTTCAGCCGCTCCGAGCTCCATTTCAACGACTCCAAACCGCTGATGCTCCCCGCCCCGTCCAATCCCGCTTCGCAAATCGGTTTGAGCAACGCGATTCAAATCGCCAGCCGCAACAACGGCATGCTGCCCAAAGGCACCGTTCTCGCCGAAGGCACCATCGATTCGGGCGATCTCGTGCTGGTGGACAAGGTTTCCTACCATTTCCGCAAACCCAAACGCGGCGAGGTCTTCGTCTTCGACACCGTCGGCATCCGCGGCATCCACGAGCGCAGCGGCGACCAAGCCGCCGGCTCGCACTACATCAAGCGCCTTTGCGGCATCCCCGGCGACACGCTCTCGATCCAATCCCCGAACCTGCTCGTGGATGGGAAAATCGCCCAAGAACCCGGCATCCAGCGCGTGATCCAAGGCCAAGGCCCCTTTTCCATCAATTCCAGCGGCTACGTGCTCGCCGATCCGCGCGAGGCCCAGCAGGCGAAAAAGTCGATTTCCCAATACCTCGCGACCCCCGACTCCACCCTCCCGCTGGCCCTCCAAGCCGGTCCCGGCATGCGCGAATACGCCGCCCTCGGCGACAACACCGGCAACTCCCTCGATTCCCGCTACTGGGGTCCCGTCAAGGAATTCAACCTCGTCGGCCCCGCGCTTTTCGCCCTCTGGCCCTTCACCACCGGGCACTGGGGTCTCATCCGCTGACGTCGTGTCCGCCGCATCCGACATCACCCGCCGGGCAAAGTCGAATCTGGCCTTCGCCCTCAAAATCCTCCCGCGCGAGCGCCGCGAGGACATGGTGGTGTTCTACGCTTTCTGCCGCACCATCGACGACCTCGCCGACGACCCCGGAATCCCGATCATCGACCGCGAAAAAAGCCTCGCCCACTGGCGAAACGGCCTGGTTTCCGGATTTGAAGCGCCCGATGAATTCCAACAGGAACTCACCTCCCTGCGCGACCGCCATCAGATCCCCAACGACCTGTTGCTCGCCGTCATCGACGGCTGCCGGATGGATCTCCACCCGCAGCGCTTCGAGGCCTGGCAGGATCTATCCGATTACATCTGGAAAGTCGCCTGCGCCGTCGGGCTCGTTTCCACGCGCTTGTTCGGTTGCACGGATCCCGGTTCCGAGCACTACGCCGTCGCCCTCGGCCATGCCCTGCAACTCACCAACATCCTGCGCGACATCGACGAGGATCTAGCAAACGGCCAGCGGATCTATCTGCCGCTCGAGGATCTCGCCCGCTTCGGTTACACCGAGCTGGACCTCATCGCCCGCGTCCACGACGCGCGCTTCGTCGCGCTGATGAACCACCTGGCGGACCGCGCGGAGAATTTCTATCGGGAAGCCGCCGCCTCCCTGCCGGAAAGCGACCGCCGTGCCCTCGTCCCCGCCCGGATCATGGGCGAGATCTATCATTTGCTGTTGGAGAAAATGCGCGCCGATCACTTTCAGGTATTCACCAAACGCTACCGCATTTCCAAGCCCCGCAAGCTCGCCATCCTCTCAAAGCATCTGATTGCAAGATCCTCCTGAATCGAATAGAACCACCTTATCTCCCGTCCCAACCGCCCATGTTCAAAACCCCGATCGCCGTCACCCTCGTCAGCCTGCTAGGGCTTGCCGCCTGCTTGCCACCGCCAGAGCCGCCGCCGTCGCGCTACCGGCAGGATTTCTACGACGCTCCCCAACCAGCGGACCCCTACGGCCAGAATTACGATGTCTCCCCGGTGCCACGCCCCCAGCCGCAACCCGATCCGACTCCCGCCCCCGCGCCCACCGGCACCGGTGCCTATCCCGTCGCCACCCGCACCGCCAATCCCAACCAGGTGCTCAGCCCCTATGAACCTTACAACGTCATCGACGTCGAAGGTTTCAAGTCCGGCCAACTCGCCCGCGATCCCTCGAATCAAAAAATCTTCCGCATCCCTTGATGCCGGGGCTTTTTGTGCACCTTGCCCGTGGCGAACTCAAGAAGGTGAGAGAATCACTTTTCATGGTCCTCCTTTGGAGCGCTGGCTTCAGCCGGCGAGTCGGGCCGGCTGAAGCCAGCGCTCCATAGCTCCGAGGATAAGTGAGCCGGGAGGATCAAAGTCGTTTAATGAGTTCTGACCATTTGCCCAGCCGCAAAGCGGCGCTAGGGTCCTGGACAATGAGCGACGGAAAAAAAACGCGGGTGGTGGTGTTGGGCGCGGGATTTGGTGGATTGGAGTTTTGCAAAACCTTCCAGCACGAGGACGCGGAGATCATCATGGTGGACCGGCA
>JBIPND010000103.1:0-7620 GCA_044374015.1 Luteolibacter sp.
CTGAATAGGTCCACATGCTGTGCATCGGGGCCATTCCCACGAGAGCCATGAGACTGCCCGCTTGATCCGCCGGTGTTGGAAGCTTACTTGCAACTGCGAAAACGCCGCGGACGTCGCCTTGGGAAAACGCCTTTCCGGTCACCCACATGGAGAGGAAGTTCCGGAAAGCGCCCCCGGAATGATTCGTTAGGAGGATCTCATGGTCCCAGTGTCGCAGCAGCCAAGCGAGGCTGGCGTGGTGATCCCGTTCCGTCCAGCGGCGAAAATACTCGCCAATCAGGTAGGTGCTGCCGAGTTGCTTGATTCGCGCGTCGATATGTTCAACGAGGATAAAGGTCATCGCCGCGTCCGGCTCCTGATTCCACCAAAGTTCGAGCAGTGGCTGATAGATATCTCCGCGTTCGGCCGGATTCAGCCGTTGGTCGGCCAGGGTGACGAACTCCGGGATTTGATCGATGCAGATCTTCGCCAGAGCCACTCTGAGCCGCAGCGTGGTCAGGACATTGCCAGGCCCGGATTTGATCCTTTTGATTTCCGCGATGATTTGTTCGAGCGTTGCTTCGGTCGGCAGCTCCCGAGCTGGTATTGGAGGCCGCTGGTTTTGAGAAGACTGAGGCTCGCGGGATGCATGCAGTGTCCGGCCAGCATCGACAGGTGCGCGCAGTGCCAGCGTGGAGCCGGCGGCGATGGAAGTTAGGGTGATTCCCGCGAGGGCGGGCTTGAACAGAGTGATGATCGAAGTCTGGCCGTGACCGGTTCCGGCGAGCCAGGCATGGTTGCAAACTTGAGAGATCACGGTCGCGGGAACAGGTGCAGCCGCGAAGCTCTGCATCGCAGAGGCGAGCGATGCCGATCCGACCGCAAGTCCTTTGCGCTTGAGGTGTGCTCCGAGTCGGTCCAACGCCCGGTTCACGCGCTTCCGGGCGGCCTCTTCGCTGAGACCCAGTTCGTCTCCCAACAATCGAAACCCCTTGGCTTCGAAGAATCTCAGGACCAGGGCGTCCCGATCTCTCGCAGATAGCGTTAGCAGGGCGTCATCCAGTGCCTCCACCAGAAGCGGCGGGATGGCTGGTTGCGAAGCAGGGGAAATGGCAAATGCCTGCCCGGCGGCTTTTTCACGGCTCCTGCGCCGGGATTCCGAGCGAATGTGGTTCGCGGCCCGGCGGCAAGTTTGGCGGTAGAGCCATCCGCCAATGACGACGGATTCCAGCTTGCCCGCCTTGCGTGCGAGTAGCGTGAAAACTTCCTGGGTCACGTCCTGGGCCGCCGCGCGGTCGCCTCCGAGTTTTCGCAGCGCGGTGCCATAGATGACCGGCGCATGCGCGGTGACCAACGCGCGGAACGCGGTCTCCGACCGGGTTTGGGCGTATTCGCGGAGAAGTGCCTTGGTATCGTCCATCGTCGTTGCAGATAAGACACCGTTGGCAGCGAAAAGCGGACAACATTTTCAGGCGGCCACCGCGAAATCCCATTTCCGGCTCAGGCGGCCCACCCAGACGGGATGTTGCGATCAAAGCCCGGCGAGTGCCTCATCGATCACATCTAACATGAAATCCGCGTCGTCTTGGTGAATGCACATCGGCGGCTTGATGCGCAGGGTGTTGCCCCGGAGACCGCCCTTGCCGATCAGCAGGCCGAGGTCCTTGCAGCGCTCGAAAACCTCCGCGCACGCCTCTTGCGCGGGCTCCTTGGTCGCGCGGTCTTTGACGAGTTCCACGCCGAGCATCAAGCCGAGGCCACGCACCTGGCCGATGATCGAATGTTTCTCCGCGAGCTTGTGGAAGCCGTTCGTGAGATGCGCGCCGACCCTGAGCGAGTTTTCCTGAAGCCCTTCGTTTTCGATGACCCGCAGCACGGCACGCCCTTGGGCGCAGCTCACCGGGTTGCCGCCGAAGGTGTTGAAATGGATGCGGCTCGCAAGCGATTGGGCGATTTCCGGAGTGGTCACCACGGCGGCCAGCGGGCAACCGTTGCCGATTCCCTTGGCCATGGTGACGATGTCCGGCATCACGCCCTGCGTTTCGAAGCCCCAGAAATGGCTGCCGGTGCGGCCGAAGCCCGCCTGCACTTCGTCGGCGATGCAGAGTCCTCCGGCGGCGCGGGCGTGTTGGTAGGCGTGTTGCAGATAGCCATCGGGAAACACCACCGAGCCGCCGACGCCTTGGATGGATTCCGCAATGAAGGCGGCGATTCTACCCGAGGTGCCGAACTGGATGACTTCGCCGATATCCGCCGCGTAATTTTTTCCAGCATCCGGATCCTCCATGCCGTAAGGCCCCCGATAGGGATCGGGCATGCGCGCATGTTGCACGCCGAACGAGTGTGGGACATTGAATTTCCAAGTATGGTGTGAGGTGAGCGCCATGGTTCCCGGGCTGCCGCCATGGTAGGCGTTGCGCAGCGCGATGAGATCATAGTTCTGCGTGTGGGCGCGGGCCATCAGCACGGCAAGGTCGTTGGCCTCGGAGCCGGAGTTGACGAAATAACAGACTTTCAGATTGCCCGGCATCTTCGCGGCGAGTTCCTTCGCGTAAAGGGCGATGCCGGGATTCAGATAGATCGTGGTGGTGTGCTGGATGGTTTCGTTCTGCCGGTTCGCCGCCTTCACCACCTCGGGGTGACAGTGGCCGACACTCACCGTGACGATGCCGCCGAAGCCATCGAGGTAGCGGCGGCCGGTTTCATCAAACAGGTATTGGCCTTTTCCCTCCACGATCATGATCGGCTTCTTGTAATAGTGGAAAATCGCCGGATTGACGAAATCCCTGCGCATCGCGAGCACTTCCCCGGGCGAAGGTCCATCGTAAGGGAGAGGCGTGTGGTCGTAGGGCGGTAGAGTGGCCATGATTAACTCGGGCTAGCGGCGGATGGAGACGGGCGGGATTCTAAACACGAGGGCGGCGGTCCAGGAAGATGCCATGGCCGGTTTCGCCGACCCATTCCCCTTTTCGCACCATGATCTTTTCCCGAACGGTTACCAGCTCCGCGCGGCCGGTGATTTCGCGGCCTTCGAAGGCGGAATAGTCGGTGGCCATCGAGTGGGTGCTCGCGGAAATTTTCCCACTCCAGTCCGGATCCCAAATGACCAGATCCGCGTCGCTGCCCACGGCGATGGCGCCCTTGCGCGGATAGAGTCCGAAAACCTCCGCGGCGCGCGTGCTGGCGACGCGGACGAGTGTTTGCAAATCGATGCGCCCTTTGCAGACGCCTTCAGTGTAGAGCAGTTTAACACGCTCCTCGACGCTCGGGATACCGTTAGGAATGAGGGTGAAGTTTCCCGCTTTCCCGGTCGGCTGGAGGGTGGCGTCCACGCACTTGTCAGGATCGGGATGCCCCATGTGTTTCTGGGTGGCGAAATCGAACGGCGCGTGGTCGGTTCCAACGGTGTCGATGGTCCCATCCGCGAGGCATTTCCACAGGAAATCCTGGTGCTCCTTCGAACGGAGCGGCGGGCTCATCACATACTTCGCTCCTTCGAAATCGGGGAGTTCGGCATGGCTGTTATCCAGGGCCAGATATGGGGCGACCGTTTCGATAGAAACTTTCACGCCGCGTTTTCTCGCCGCGGTGATCGCCTCCACCGCCGGGATGCAACTGGTGTGAACGACGTAAACCTCAGCGCCTGTCATTTCCGCGAAGGTCATCAAATGGTGGCAGCCTTCGGCTTCCACGGCGACCGGGCGCGACGGTTCGTGCCACTCGGGGCCGGTCTTGCCTTGCGCGACGAGTTTTTTCTGGGTTTCTGCAACGAGGTCCGCGTTTTCACAGTGCGCGGTCACCACCACGCCGAGTTCGCTGGCAAGTGATAGAGTTTGATAGAGCTCGGTGTCCTCGATTCCAAGAGCACCCTTGTAGGCGAGGAAGACCTTGAATGAAGTGATGCCCTCGTCGTTCACGATGTGCCGCAGGGCATCCGCCGTGCCTTTGTCGAAGCGGGTGACGCCCATGTGAAAGGTGTAGTCGCAGGAGGAAATCCCGGCCGCCTTGCTCTTCCAAAGCTTGATGGCCTCGCGCGGGTCATCGCTGCGGGCGGGGCAGCACATTTCGATCAGCGTGGTCGTGCCGCCCATCAGCGCGGCCTTGCTGCCGGTGGCGTAATCGTCCTTTGAGAAGGTGCCCATGAATGGCAGATAGATATGCACGTGCGGATCGATGAAGCCGGGGAAAACCAGTTTGCCGGTGGCGTCGATGGTCTCGCTGTCCGCCGGGGCGGTTAGGTTGGGGCCGATTTCCGCGATTACGCCGTCGCGGCAGAAGATGTCGCCGGTGAATTGTGCGTCGGCGGTGACGATGGTTCCGTTTTTGATGAGCAGGCTCATGATCTGTTATTTCGCCCAGATTTCCCCGTCGCCGAAGCCGAACCAGCGGGTGGTGGTGGTTTTGCGCTGGGTGTAGAATTCGACGCCCTCCTTGCCCTGGATGTGGAGGTCGCCGAAAAACGAATCGTTCCAGCCGCTGAACGGGAAGTAGGCGAGCGGGGCGGGGACGCCGACATTGATGCCCACCATACCCGCGCTCACCCGGCGGCGGAATTCACGGGCGGCTTTGCCGGAGTTGGTGAAGATCGCCGCGCCGTTGCCGAACGCCTGTTGGTTCGCCAAGGCGATCGCGTCATCGAGATTGTTCGCGCGCATCACGGCGAGTACGGGGCCGAAAACTTCGGTGTCCATCAGCGGATTGCCCGGCTCGACATGGTCGATCAGCGTCGGGCCTAGGAAAAATCCTTCGGGGGCCTCGTCCACTTGGAGCTTGCGGCCGTCCGTCAGGATTTTGGCGCCGCCGCGTTGGCCGGCGTCGATCAGGCCGGAAACGCGGGATTTGTGTTCGGCGGAAATCACCGCGCCCATGTCCGGTTGGTTTTCCCTGACATCCGTGGGCCCCGTTTTCAGGGTTTTCACCAAGTCGGCGAGGGCTGGCAGCAGTTTCTCGCCGGCCTCACCCACGGCGACGGCGGTGGATCCGGCCATGCAGCGTTCGCCGGCGCAGCCGAAGGCGCCGTCTTTCACGGCTTCCACGGTGCACTCCACATCGGCGTCGGGCATCAGGACGATGAAGTTTTTCGCGCCGCCCGCAGCTTGCACGCGCTTGCCGTGGAGAGTGCCCTTGCGGTGGATCTCGCGCGCCACCGGGGTGGATCCGACGAAACTGACGGCCTTGACGTCCGGATGTTCGAGGATGGCATCCACACATTCGCGGCCGCCGTGCACGATGTTGATCACGCCCGGAGGAAGGCCGGCTTTTTCCAGCAGCGCGACGATCCGCTGCATGGTGAGCGGGACTTTTTCGCTCGGCTTGAGCAGGAAAGTATTGCCGCAGGCGATTGCGATCGGCCACATCCACATCGGGACGAGGGCGGGGAAGTTGAACGGGCAGATGCCGGCGACCACGCCGAGGGGGTGGCGGTCGGTGTGGCAATCGATGCCGCGGGCGATGTTTTCCAAGCTCTCGCCCATCAGCAGGCTGGGGATGCCGCAGGCGTATTCGACCACCTCGATGCCGCGGCGCAGGTCGCCGCGGGCCTCTGACAGGGTTTTGCCGTGTTCGGTGGCGATGCCGAGGCAAAGTTCCTCGAACGCGTCGTCGAGCAGGATTTTCGCCCGGAACAGCACCTGCGCCCGCTCGTTGGGCGGGGTGTCGCGCCAGGCCGGGAACGCTTCCTTTGCGGAGGCGACGGCGAGATCCACCTCCGCAGCGCCGCACATCGGGACACTGGCGATGATTTTCCCCCGCGAGGGATTGAAGACCGGGTTTTGGGTTTTGCCGGTGATGGCCACCCATTTGCCGGAGATGTAGAGCGGGCAGATTTGATTTTCGGAAGCTTGCATGATTTCTGATAGTGCCGGTTAGCGGGACAGTTCGTTGGATTGTTTGACGAAGTCGTCGCCGTCCCATTCGGCATCGTTTTTGACCATGCTGGCGCGTTCCTTGATGGCGGCTTCCTCGGCCTTGCGGGCGAGTTGCATGCGGACGAGCTCGGCGTGGGTGGTGAAGTAGGGGAGGCTGAGACCTTTGAAATCATCGATGGTGTCGAAATTTTTCCCCTCCATGAATTCCAGCAGGCCCTCGCAGAGTTCAGTGGCCATGCCATAGCCGAATTTCATGACGCCGGTGCAGACTTGCACCGTATCGCTCCCTAGCAGGATGAACTGCGCGGCGTCGGAGCCGGTTTCCACGCCGCCTAGGCCTGATAGAGTGCGGCCGGGGAAATCTTTTTTGATGAGCTGGGCGATCTCCATGACCATCCGCAGGGCGATCGGTTTCACCGCTTTGGACGAGTAGCCGCCGGGAGTGGTGTAGCCCTCGACGGTGGGTTCGGGGCGGAGGGTTTCCAAGTTCACGCCCATCACGCTGCGGATGGTGTTGATCGCGCTGACGCCATGGCAACCGGCACGCAACGCGGCGGCGGTGGGTTCTTCGATGTGGGTGACGTTGGGGGTCATTTTTGCCCACACCGGGATTTTGGAAACCGCCATCACCCAGCTGCAGACTTCTTCGAGAATGACGGGGTCCTGGCCCATGGCCGCGCCCATTTTTCGCTCGGGCAGGCCGTGCGGGCAGGAAAAATTCAGTTCGAAGGCATCGACGCCGGCGTCTTGGCAGCGCTCGATGATTTCGCACCAAGCGTCCTTGTCATACTCCTCCATCACCGAAGCGATCAGGATTCCGTCAGGGTAAGCGTCCTTGGCTTCTTTGAATTCATCGAGCCAGGTTTCGAACTTGCGGTCGCTGATGAGTTCGATGTTTTCCCATCCGATGACTTCCTTGCCATCGTTGGCCATCAGTTTGGCGTAGCGCGGGCCGACGTTGACGACTTTGGAACAATCCAGGCTAACGGTTTTGGCGATGACGCCGCCCCAGCCTTCCTTGAAGGCGCGTTTGATCACCTTTACGTTGGTCCCTGGCGGGCCTGAGCCGATGACAAAGGGGTTTTTGAACTTCAGGCCATCGACGGTGGTTGCAAGTGTGGACATGGTTTTTCCGGGAACGATTCCCGGATCCTATCAGAGCTTGAATCGTGCCGAAAGCTGAAAATCGTATCCGCCGGGGTCGCCGCTCAATCTTCGGTCGGGGCCTTGGGAAGTTTGTCCACTTCCTCCAGCAGATTGACGATGCTGACGCCGCGCACGGCGGAGGCGTCGTGATGGAAGCGCAGCACCGGGGTGGACTTGAGGACCACCCGTTTCATGACCTTGGACTGGATCGAGCCGTGGTCTTTGTTGAGCTTGTCGATCACCGGGTCGGGATGGCCGCCGAGCACGCCGATCCAGACTTTGCCCTCTTTGAGGTCTTGGGTGACTTCGACCTCGCTGACCGTGACCAGGCGGTTTTGCCATTCATAATCTTTCTGGATGACAGCACCGATTTCGCGGCGGAGAAGTTCGTTTACGCGATCGAGGCGGCGGGACATGGTGGAAAGATTCAAGACGTGAAGACACAAGACACAAGAGAAGAATAAGATGCAGGATGGAACGTGCGAGAGGAGGGTGACTGGGATGAAGAAACAAGTCTTGTGTCTTGCGTCTTCAAGTCTTGTGTCTGCTAGAGCGTTTGCGGGACCTTGTCGAGTTTGTAGCACTCGATGATGTCGCCTTCTTCGTATTCGTTGAATTCGCCGAGGCG
>JBIPND010000105.1:0-7618 GCA_044374015.1 Luteolibacter sp.
TGACCACCCGATGATGCGCGCGGGACTGGCCAGCGTGCTGTCGATGGACCCGAATTTCGCGGTGGTGATGCAGGCCAACGATGGTGCGGCGGCCTTGGAAACCTGGCGCCAGCACCAGCCGGACGTAACCTTGTTGGATATCAGCATGGGGGGAATGGACGGCATCGACACCTTGCGGCAGTTGCTCCGCGAGTTTCCTGAGGCCAGGGTCCTGATGTTGACCACCTCCGAGGCCGGCGAGGACATTCGCCACGCCATGGATGCCGGAGCCTGCGGCTATGTCACCAAGAACATCAACGCCGTGGATTTGGTCCAGGCAATCCGCGCGATCCACGCCGGCGGCCGGGTCCTGAGTGATTCGGTGAGGAGGACCCTCGCCGAGGAAGAGGCCAGTGGCTTTCTCACCACGCGGGAGATCGAAGTGCTCGAACTGGTGCGCCAGGGTTTCACCAATGATGAAATCGGCCGCCTGCTCGAAGTTTCCGAGCGCACCGCCCGGGCCCACATCGGCCACATCAAGGAAAAGCTGCACGCCTCGGATCGCGCCGCCGCGGTGGCCCGCGGCTTCGAAAGCGGGATCCTCAAGGTCTGAGCCGCCGGTTGCCGCTTACGAAGCAAATTCACCAGCGGTTACAACGGCTCCCCAGCCGGTGATCCCAAAGCGCTCGTCACCGACATCGCCCAAGATCTCCAGGGCCCGATGAGCCGTCCGAGCTCGGGGTCTTCGATGACTGTAACATCGTCGTGCAAGGCCCGTGGCGGCGCGATCCGATCCGCGAGTTGAAGCACGCCGGCGATCGCGAAAATGGTCCCAACGGGGCGTGTTTTACTCACTTGAACAGTCCCAAAAATGAGCTGTTTTTCATACGTAACTCGCTTATTTTCAGTTGAATCGGCAGATTTTTGACCTGATGGACCCACTCGGCCAATACGCGCCAAAACGCATCAAAACGCGCCAAAATCGCACCCTGATTGGTTACGGATTGATTACTCCGGTTTTCCCTAACGGATCGCTGTTAGGAGGGGGTGTGCCGATGGCCAGTTGCGCCGGGCCGGTCGATGGACGAGGTGCCATCGCAAGCGGGCGGTGCGATGCTCCACCCGACCCACTCCAAGCCCGTGACGGCCATCCTGAACGCAAAAAAAACTCCGCCCCCCAGACTGGTGAGGGACGGAGCCGGGTCAATTGAGCATTTTTCCCTGCGGCTGCCACCCGGCAACCGCAAAATTTTCACACCTCGGCAGTCTCGCGGGTGACCTTGCCGCGAAACGGCTTCTCAGGTTCGGGCGGCGTCGGCGGTTCCGGTTCCGGTTCCGCGAAGCGGGCGTCGATCTCGGCGAGTGCCTCGGCGCGGGCGGCTTCGATTGCGTCGCGTCGATCTTGCTCCGCCCGTGATGCCGAGTCGATTTCCCGTTGAAGCTGGGCTTCCAGATCCCGGACTTCGGAAACAAGACGGGGGAGAACTTTATCGGCCTCGATGAATTCCGGGAGAGTCTCCCCCAAAGTGATAAGATTCACCAGAGTCAAATGCTCCTGATTGCGCGGGACTCTTGAAAGATGGAACGGACCATCCATGCAATTGCCGATGTCCAGCGGGCGCGGGTGGCTGTGGGCGAGTAACTCAAACCGCAGGGCGGCGGCGTGTTCATTACGGACTTGTCGGAGGGCTTGTACGCTAACCCATGCGGAGCGCAGAGGTTGCGGGATGGAGTCTACTGCCTCACGGGCAGATTGTAGTTTTTGGGATGTGGTCATAAGGTGATCGGTTAGTTGGATTAGATGAGCTTGCCACCGTTGCGGATAAATTCGTTTCGTGCTCGCGGAGTCAACTCGTCGAATTCTGCGCGGGTCTTTAGTTTTGATGCCACTACGGCCTCGGCTTGGAGTCGGAGGATTTCCGATGCAATAGATGTTGCTGATGGAGTAGTCATAGGTGTTTGAGGTGAGGTTTTCAGTCGGGCCGCTGTAGCTCTAGCGGTTTCAAGCGCGACGAGCTTGTTTTTTGATGCTGCCAGCTTAGCCTTCATTGCGGCATTGTCTGCTAGGGTTGCTTTTACTGCGGAGAGAGTGGCAACTACGGCCTCACGGCGAGTCTTGCAGTGCGGACGTTCGCGGTGAGTGGCTTCGTCGAATGCAGCGGCATCGGTGGGCGATGCGGCGAGCCTGGCAAGGAATTCTTCGGGGGTGGGTAGTGGCATAATGTCAGGTGAGTGATTCGAGTTCGGCAGAAAGGATTTTTCGGACGGCAGCGACCGCTGCGGGGGCCGGTGATTTTTGACCGGCGAGGTGCAGCGCGACCGCGCACGGATCGGATAGATTCACACCGGCATTATGCCAACGGCGGATCGTCCGGGCGGCGACGCTATACCGGTCGGCGAGGGCTTCGAGGTCGGGGATTAACTTTTGGCGGGGCATAGGTGACACCCAAGGCGAGGTGTCAAATAGTGGTGGTATTCGGTGGATTCCAAGGTTACATTTTCCCCGTGTTCACCCTGCTCCGCGACTACCAAGGACAATCGGTTTTCGGCTGGCTGATGTCCGAGAAGCTGGACGGGTGGCGGGTGCTGTGGACGGGTTCCGAGTTCGTGACCCGCGAGGGCAATATCCTTGATGCTCCAGAGTGGTTCAAAGCAGGAATGCCCGCGGTTGCGCTCGATGGCGAGTTGTTCGCCGGCCGGGGTGAGTTTAACGCGATTCAAGGCTTGATGCGCGACGGCTGGCACGGGTTGACCTTCCAAGTTTTTGATGCGCCTTCCGGCCTGCCATTCCGCAAGCGGGCGGCGTATCTCAAGGGGCTAACTTTTCCCGGTCATGTTTCGATTGTCCCTCAAGTCCGCTGCCGCGATACCGCGCACCTTGTTGAGTTCGCCGATACTATCGTTTGCGCCGGTGGCGAGGGAGCCGTGGTTCGTGATCCTCGCGCCCGGTGGGTTGCTGGTCGCAGCGAGTCGGTGTTGCGGTGGGTTCCGCAGGATCCTCGGCAAAGTCGCCGGGTCGTCATGATTTCGGGATGGGTTCATTCCTGTGTATTGCGGTGAGCAGGTCGGTGATTTTCTCCCGGAGTAGCCGCTGGATCCGCGCCGCGTCGAGCCCCTCCAACTGAGTCGGCAGTGTGCCAATCCACGATAGCAAGCGCGACCGCATTTCAGCGCCTAGCGCCGCGAATGAGGCTTCCACGTTTGCCAGATCGACAACCGCCCCGGATTCACGTTTGGCGCGGAGTTCGGCAAAGTTGGCATCGGCGACGGCACGGCGGCGGCGGGCTTCGGCGAAAGTTTCGCCATCGGCCGGTGACGGTGCCGGTGGTGCGATCCTGGCTCTGGAGCAGGAGAGTGCATCGGAGACGGCTTTCTCGTTCGAGAGCTCGATCCCGTTAGTCCTCAATTTTCGGATAGTTTCGCGGCTAGTGCCGTGGTCGCGGGCGAGTTGGGAAACGTTCACTGCCGGGGCGGGCGGTTTGGATGGTTTTGGGCGGGGCATGTCCTTGAGGTGGGTGTTAATCGGTGGCGTTGGCAGGATGATTTTTGAGCGACTCATGGGAATAAAAAGGGATGAGGCGGAACTCCGATGGTCTTGATGGGCTTAGGAGACTCCTTACCGGGGGGGTGCCCCTGCCACATGCCCCCGCCAATGCCCCGAGGATCGACGCTGCGGGCTTTGACTGTCTCGCGGGCGTCATGATGCACTGGAATCACTCAAGCGGTGCCCTGCGCGTGCGTGGTATAGGGTAGCGGCTCTGCTGTATTCGGCTCGGGCATGCTTTGATTTCCCAGCTCGGCTCTGTGCCTGAAGGAGTTCATCGGCGATACGAACGTTCCAGTGCGAGAGGGCGGCCTTCGTGATTCCTAACTCATCGGCAATCTGAGTGATTGATAAATCCGCCACGCCGTCAATGCCGACCAGATGGGCTAGGCAAATCAATCTCAGCTGTGCCACCCTCCATTTCCGGACGCCGGTGGATGCTGGTATGACAAACCTCAAGATAGTGGTTAGGCAATCGCGGGGGATGCCCTCGATCCGGGTCAGTGTGATTTGTTCGTCGTCCTCGCCATCCTCGGCCTGCATGAGAATCGCGGCGGGATCCATGTCATCTACTAGAATCGCGTGCCGCCGTCCACCTTGAATCTCTCCGTAGATTGTTCCCATGAAGTAGTGCGGATTGCCAAATTCTCACGGCTTCGGTGGATTGGTAACGTAGTAGCCGGACGGTGCCCCCGGTGCGTGGCAGTGACTCACACGGTGCCCTATCTCGCCGGGCAGTAGATAGCCGTGGACGTGGCGGACGGGCTTGCCTCGGTGAGGTGGACACCATGGGCATTCGAATGACATGGTGATGCCATCGCGGGAGGGTTGGCAGGGGATGGGGTGGCTCATTGGTTTTGTCGGTGAGGAGGAACACGACAACACGATGAACACGATACTTGGGCCCATATTTGAAAATGCCATTTTTCTAGAGTGGCTAGGTATCGTGTTTGTCGTGTCATCGTGTTCCTGTTTTTGGGGTTAGCGAATGACATAGCGCCGTTGATGTCCCTTGCCCTCGGCAATGAACCGCTTGCCCGGTGCAATCATGCGCCCGCTGTAGGTTTTCAAGACCTGCGAAAAATCCTTTCGCGCCTTCAACCCGTCCTTTCCCTCGGTGTCGAGTCCGTCCGCGAACCGCTCGAACAATCCAAGCGCCGCGCACAGGTCGCAGAGAGTGGAGAACTTCATTTCCTCGCCCGGTGTCATCGCATCGCCAAGGCCAGCAATGTCACGGGTGTCGGTGTCGCCGCCGTCTTCGAGTTCCGCAGGGACAGACGGGCAAGAGAATCCCGCCCATTCGACAATCCCGGCAATCGTTTCAGACCAGCGGGGGACGCTGGAATTGATCTTGGATGCGGGCGGGCGGCCTGCCTGGTCCCATCCTCTAACCATGCACCAGAGAGCGGCGAGCAAGGCGGGTTGCATTTCCAGAATGGCGGGGGCGTCGAGCCGTCGCTTGAACACCCGATCTTCAGACCGGAGTTCCTGCATGAATAGTTCAACGAAGATGCAGCGACGGCGAAGGTCGGGCGATACGGTTAAGCGGTTGCCAGTGAGCAAGACAACAGCGTCGGCCTCGCCACTGAACTTCTTATTCACGCCAAGGATGCGCCCGCTGAATTTCGTTGCTGTCAGATAGGCTTCAAAACTCGGGGAGTTCAGATGCCCTTTTAGGTTGTCGAGCAACAGCAGGCGAGCGCCGCCCATGACGAGCGCCAGCAATGCCTTTTGCCACTCTTCCTCCGTTGCTGGTTTCGATTCAGCGTCACACACTCCGTATGGGATGCCAGCAAGTTGCGCCAGCGTCGTCTTTCCGCTGCCCTCGGCATTAGCAAGGTAGATGAAGGCGGGGTTAGTCGAAGCGGGCGGCAGCAACCCGCCAGCATAGACGGTGAGCATGGCAGCAACAGCGGCAGCCCGGCTTCGTTCGTCGGCAAAAGGAAATTCCGCCAGCGCCCCCCGAATGACCTTCGCGCCAAGCTCGGCGGGTCGGTCATCTTCATACTTACACCCGTTCGGATCGGTTAGTGTGAGAGTTTCGGGGTCGAATCCCTCGGGCAAGAGTTCAATCCGCCCATCCGCCCGCATGACTGGCATTCGCACCGGGGAGAAGCGTTTGATCTCTGGCAGCTGTTGGAGGAATTGCGACGAAACAACCAGCGCCTTTGCTACGTCGAGAGACATACTGTGCCTGAGAGTGATCGACAACCCGGCAGCGGTCTTTGCCTGCTTGAAAAGCGAAACCTCATTTTCCGCCCATGTCCTAAGCCATTGAGGATCCACTTGCGCGAGTTGCTTTGTGGCGTGATCCACAGTGAAAGCCAACCCGCCCCGTGAATAGACACCCGTGCCAGCCAGCATGGATCCAATACCAGCGGCGAAGTCTGATAGCGGTCTGCCTGGGCAAGGGAGTTCTATAGCAGGCTTGCCGTTGAGTGTCTGCACCCGCGCCTTGGGGCGTGGTTCAAGCGGGGTTGAGTAGATGAATCCGCAGGCATCCTCCACTTCGTTGTGTGAGAATCTCCGCCTCATGCTGCCATCGTATGAACGGATCTTTGCGACAGCCTCGGCTTCGGTCATACCCTGCCCATCGCACCATCGCGCCGCGAATGGCAACCAATCGTGAATGCCCTGTTCAGGAGGATGAGGAAAATCCTTCGATGACTTGCTAGGCTTTGGCGTCGGTGGGTCTTGACGCCCATTGGGCGTCACCCGAAACACCAGTGGTTCAACCTCGCGCATTCTGATTTCAGAATCCCACCCGGCAAAGCAAAGGCGGTTCGTGTTCTTGCACGCTTTATCCAAGGTCCATCCCCTCGCGCTGAAATAGCGTTCAACGGCGAGGAATGCGGCCTTGTGTTCATCCTCGGTGGCGGCCTGTTCCATCGCTGCCAATCCCTTCACGCCGTTGCCTGATGGACTAAGCCAAGCGGCGAGAACATGCGGATCCAAGATGAGTTCATCGCGCATCGCTTCCGGGTCTTCGATGCCGTCGAAGTCCAGTTGCATGATGCCGGAATGATGAAAGCGGCCTTCCGCCATTGCCTGCTTCACCCGTCCCTCGATGCGACCGGAAAGCAGATAGGCGGGAAGCTCGTGCTTGGCGGCCTTCACGTCGTCGTGATCTTTGCCAAGTTCAGCAACCAGCGTTCGGACCTTTCCAATCTCCCTGGCATAGCGACCGCTGCGGATTTCCTCGATCATCGCCGCAACCGTGATGTCGCGTTGAATGAACATCGCACCACCCGGATTGATTTTGCAGACTGATACCAAGGCTTGCAAACGGTCGTTTGAATCGGTAGCTTGCGCGTATCGTTTCGGGTTATGGGCGGGCATCCTTGCCGGGGTGTCCGCCGCTTTTGTTTCGGGTGCCGGGCTCATAGTCTCGAACCTTTCTCCTCAAATTCACCTGCGCGGAGTTCTTCCACGAATTCGTCAACCTCATCGAATGGGCGGGCGGTTGCGATGGATTCTCTCCATTCGTGGTGGCCTGCCACCGTTAGCGGTCGGCGAGCATCGGCAGTGACGAGGTGGCTCGGTGCATGGGCCTCGTAAGGATCGACGACAATCAGGTCGTCGATCCTTACGAAGTCCATGCTCTGGTCGATCTCATCCCGGCCGAAAAGTTCGGTTAGGAGACAGCTTGTGATGTGTTCGGGGGTCATGTCCAGCGCGTGTTAAGGGTTTCGATCAGGGATTTGATTTCATCTTTCGTTAGGCGTGGAATGGTTGCGACAATGGCAGCCAGTGCATCACGCTTTGTTTCTAAGCGACCGTGGCAATATGAGATGCATGCGTTGAGTGCCTGCTCACGATGGATGTCGTTCTTAAGGATGCGATTCAGATGGGTCTCCGCCACGTTCCATATGTCCATCGCATCGCTCGGGATATAGCTCGGGGCCCGCTGCGGCTTCTCGCCATCTACGACCAGCGGTTCGGGTTCATCATCCTGCGGTGCTGGTGCTGGTGCTGGTGCTGGTGCTGGTGCCGAGGGTCCCACGATCTCCGCGTCGAGGATGACAGGAACAGGTGATGGGCGCGGAGCTGGTGCTGGTGGGGACTCGATAGCCGTTAGCTTGTTTGCCCTTCCCG
>JBIPND010000104.1:0-7618 GCA_044374015.1 Luteolibacter sp.
TGAGGCCGGAGGCGCAGGAGTTGAGCATACCTAACAGCGCGGCGAGTCCCTCGAAGGCCGCGCCGTAGCCAACGCTGGTGGGCACCGCGATGACCGGGGCGGCGACCAGTCCGCCGACCACGCTGGGCAGCGCGCCTTCCATTCCCGCGACGATGATGACCACGTCGGCCGCGCGGATTTCGTCGATGCGGGCGTGCAGGCGGTGGATGCCGGCGACCCCGATATCGTTGAAACGGGCGACCCGGTGACCGAGAAATGAGAGGGTGGACGCCGCTTCCGCCGCGACCGGCAGATCGGAGGTGCCGGCGGTGACCAAGGCGACGTGCCGCGCCCCGACTTGCGGGAAAGTGCCCAGCGCGATGGTCCGGCCGAGGGCGTCGTAAGTGGCCTCGGGCAGCGCGGCGAGGACCTCGGGCGCGCGCTCCGGCTGGAGGCGGGTGCCGAAGGCGTTTCCATTAGATCCTGCTAGCGAGCGGAGGTTGTCGATGATCTGGCTAACCGTCTTGCTTTGGCAATACACGATTTCCGGAAATCCCTGGCGGGCGAGACGGCCGGGATCCAGCGTGCTGTGGGGGTCGGGGCTCATGATGGAATTTGAATCACCTCGTTCATGCTGCCGGAGCGGAAGCCGTCGAGGTCGAGTGAAACATAATTGAAACCGGCCTGCTTGATCGCGGTGCTGACCTCGCCGCGGATCGCTAACAGGTCAGAAAGTTGCGCCGGCTCGATCTCAACGCGGGCGACGTCGCCATGGTCGCGCACGCGGCATTGGCGGAAGCCGAGGCGCTTGAGCGCGGCCTCCGCGCGGTCGATGCGGGTGAGTTTTTCCAAGGTGACCGGCGAGCCGTAGGGGACGCGCGACGAGAGGCAGGCGGCGGCGGGTTTGTCCCAGACGGCGAGCCCGAGTTCGCGCGCCCAGTCGCGGATTTCCTGCTTGGTCATGCCCGCCTCGGCCAGCGGGCTGCGGACGCCGTGCGCGGTGGCGGCGCGGCGGCCGGGGCGGAAGTCGCCTTGGTCATCGGCGTTGGTGCCGTCGATGACCGTGGCGATTCCCTCGCGGCTGGCCAGCTCGCTGAAGGTGCTGTAGGCGGTGTCCTTGCAGTGGAAACAACGATCGGTGGCGTTCGCGGCGTAGGCGGGATTGTCGATTTCGTTAGTGGGCACCTCGATGTGGCGGATCCCGGCAGCGAGCGAGGCGGCACGGGCGTCCTCGAGTTCGCCGCTGGCGAGGCTGGGCGAGACGGCGGTGGCGGCCACGGCCTTTTCCCCGAGCACCCGGGCAGCCACGGCGGCTAACAAAACGCTGTCCACGCCGCCGGAACAAGCGACCAACACGCTGCCGCAGTCCCGGATGATTTCCTCGACGCGGGCCCGGCGCGAGGCGGTTAGATTGGATTCCATGAGTTTCAAAGCAAGGTGCGGCGGCGGATGACGGACTTGACGTGGGCGGCATAGATCCAGCGCTGCCCCTTGGCATCGGTGACGATGCGGACATAGTTGGCGCGCTGGTCGGTGGGGTTCGGAATCACGACGGGTGGCGCGTCCGCGGAGAGGATTTGTAGGCCGAGCGCGGTGCCCACGAGGAGCCGGCCGTCGGCCAAGGGCGTCATGCCATCGAGCAGGCCCTTGCCGTCTTCCGGCACCTTCGCCTTGAAAGCGGCGCGCGAGGGACCGAGGCGGCAATCCGCTAGAATCGGGAAGGCGCGCACGGTATCGGTGGAAAATTCGCCGACCCATAACTCGCGGCCGTCGTGGCTCAGGGTGATTCCGTTAGGATTCGGAAGCTCCGCGGCTTTCACCGGCTTGGGGTCGGCGAGGTCGAGATGATAGACGGCGTTCTCCGCGCCCCAGGTGCAGTAGAGCTGGCCACCGGGGGTGATGACGAGGTCATTGGCGGGGCTGGGAAGCGGGATGCGGCTGGTTTTCCCGGTTTTCAGATCCCAGGCAAGGATGACGGGTTCCGCCATGCTCGCGGCATAAAGTCTTCCGTCAAGTCCGAAGGCGAGGCCGTTGGCGCGCAAGGTTTCCGTATCCACGACAGACTCTTCCCCCGAGGGAGCGATCTTGAGAAGTTCGGCATCGGGGACGTCGGTTAGATAGATCGTTCCATCGCCCGCGGCGGCGATTCCCTCGACGATGTTGTATCCCTCTCCGACGGTTTCCCACGCCGATCCCTCTACGAAGACGCCGTCTTCCGCGGCGGCGGAACGGAAGATCATCGCCGCGCTGAAGGCGAACGCTGCCAAGCCGAATTTCATGCTAGATCTTGCGTTTGTAATATTCCAGTCCCTGGCCGGAGATGACTTCGACGGCGGCGACGAGCTCGTTGCGGCGCTCTTCGGTCATCCCCTTGAAGTCTCTGAGCGTGGCGGTGTTTTCATCGATCTGGGCGACGGTTTCGCAACCGCTGAGCATGCAGGAAACGGGAAGTGAATAGACGTATTCGTGGAGGTTTTTCGGAGTGATGATGCCCGGCGCGGTTTTTTTGGCATGTTCGAAAATGCGGCCGAAAACCATGCTCTTCATCGCGAGCAGGCCGATTTTTTGTTCCTGCAATTTCGGCAGCACATTGATGAGGAATGAATCATAATGGGGATCCGCGAGGTTCACCGGCATCAGGCAGGTATCCATCTGAAAGCCCTGCTTTTTGCAATGGTCCAGGAAGTAGCAATGGGCTTCCTGGCTGGCGTGTCCGGTGAAGCCGATGTAGCGGGCTTTCTTCTTTTCACGCATTTCCAGGAAGACTTCGACCACGCCGTTTTCGATGCGCTTCTTCACATCTTCGACGCTGTTGAGGGTGTGGATCTGCCAGAGATCGATGCGGTCGGTGTTCAGCCGGCGGAGCGAGTCGTCAAATTCCTTGCTTACCTCCTTGGCGGTGCCGCGCGAGGACTTGGTGGTGATGAAGACGAGATCACGGTATTTCGGCGTGAGAAATTTTCCGTAGTAGGTCTCCGACAAACCGTTCTGATAGTTCACGGCGTTGTCGAAGAGGCGGATGCCACGCTCCATGGCGCGCTCGATGAGGGCCTCCGCGATTTTTTCATCGCGGGCGACGCCGACGTGGTGGCCGCCGAGGCCGATGGCGGTGACTTTTTCGCCGGTGATCCCGAGCGGCCGCTGCGGCAGAAGCGGGCCGAGCTTGTCGGTCCCGCCCCGGACCAGGGTCGGGCTGAGGATGGCGGCGGCGCTGGCCGCGCGGAGGAATTCGCGTCTGGTGGACATGGTGGTGAAGGGACTTTTGCACCAATCAATACGCCGGTGTTTTGCAAGTCTTACGAGCGCCGATGGGCGGGCACAAACCAGATTCCGGCCTGGCCGCAACAACTCGCCGCCCGCTGGCAGCAGCGGGCGGCTTGAAATCCGCCATTTCCCGGGCGCGGCACCTTCAAGCCTTGCCGTAGAGCGGGCCGTAGTTGGCACAGGCGCGGAAATCCGCGCCCTCCAGATCCGCGGTGCCGAAGGCCGTCCAGGCGCTCGGCCGGAAGACCCGCTCGTTCGCGACGTTGTGCATGTATACGGGAATCCGCAGCATCGAGGCGAGTGTTAGATAAAGGTGGCCGACGTGGCCGCAGGTCATCACGCAGTGGTTGGCTCCCCAGTGGTTCATCACTTCGTAAGCGCTGGTGAACGCGCCTTTGCCGGTTAGAACCGGGGCGAACCAAGTGGTCGGCCAGGTGGGATTGGTCCGCTGGTCGAGCGTATTGTGCACCGCGTCGGGCAGGTCCACGGTGTGGCCTTCGGCGATTTGCAACGCGGGTCCGAGGCCATCGACGAGGTTGAGCCGGATCATCGTCGCCGGCATCCCGCCCTTGGTGCGGAAGCGCGTGCTGAGTCCGCCGCCGGGGAAATACTCGGTGATCGACGGGTGCCAGGTGGTGGCTTTGAGGCATTTTTCCACTTCGGCATCGGTGATCTCCCAGAACGGTTTCATCGTCGCTTGGCCGTCGGCGGTTTGCTGCTCGCCGGTGCCGTCAAGCGCGGCGGGGCCGGAGTTGATCAGGTGGAGAATCCCGTCACCGACTAACGGATGGCTGAATTTTTCACCGCTCGCGGTCTCGATGGCCTCCAGGCTCCAGTAGGTGCGGAGGTCGGCGAAAATCTGGGCGGTGTTGGTCAGCAGGTTGCCGAAGAGCATGCCCGCGCCGTTGAGCGCGTCGTTTTCGGTGGCGACGATGTAAGGCGCGCGTTTGCCATTCCAGTCGAACGATGAGTTGAGGATGGCTTCGAGGAAATCGCCGTTAGGGAAATGGTCGGTCCACTGGCGCTGGCCTTGGAAACCGGCGGCGATCGCGTTGTGGCCGTGCGCTTGTTCGCCGAGACCCATTTCCTTCAACACCGGATTGCCGATCATCAAATCGCGGGCGATCAGCGCCATTTTCACGCTGTCCTCCCACTCCTTGTCGATCTGTTCGCGGCTGCGGGTGGTGGCAGGGGAGTTGTAATCCTGGCCTTCCGGACAGTTGGCCTTCACCCAGGCGAGGGCTTTTTCGTATTCGGGCTGGTCATACTGGCCCTTCATCATGCGGCCGACGAACTCCGTCAGGTCGATCGCTTCCACCCGCATCCCTAACCATTTCTCCCAGAGTTTCGAATCGACGACGGAACCGGCGATGCCCATTGATGTGCCGCCCATTGATAGATAACTTTTGCCGCGCATCAGGGCCACGGCGAGGCCGCATTGGGCGAAGGAAAGCAGTTTGCCGCGCACGTCCGCCGGGATCTCGCTGTCGGTGGCCGATTGCACGTCCTTGCCGTAGATCCCGAAGGCGGGAAGACCCTTCTGGGTGTGGCCGGCGAGCACGGCCGCTAGATAAACCGCGCCGGGGCGCTCGGTGCCGTTGAAGCCCCAGACCGCTTTTGGCAGGTGCGGATCCATGTCCATCGTCTCGGAACCGTAGCACCAGCACGGCGTCACTGTTAGAGAAACCCCGACATTCGAGGACTTGAACTTGTCCGCACAATCGGCCGCTTCCTTCACGCCGCCGATGCAGGTGTCGGCGATCACGCATTCGACCGGCGTGCCATCCGGGTATCGCAGTTCCGCAGCGATCAACGCCGCAACGGCCTGCGCTTGTTGCATGGTGCGTTCTTCCAGAGATTCGCGAACGCCGCCGAGGCGGCCGTCAATCGCGGGGCGAATGCCGATTTTTGGATAGGATGAGGTTTTCATAAGTTGGGCTCGATAGGATTTGCATGCACAGAATCGGGGAGTTTCGGGCGCTTGTCAGGCTCATTTTTCGGCTGTTTTGATCATGAATCGGATCCGGTCAATAGATATTATTGTCTTGAGCTGCCTTGCGGATCGCGGTCACGGTTTCGGCCGTGACCGAACCACCCCAGGAAGCCAACGCATTCGTATCCCGGCAGGTCGAGTCGTCGCGCCTGTTTTTCCTGGATACCGGGGGCGATGAGGATTTCCAAGTGGTGTTCGGGGGCTTTGAAAGCTGCGTTGCGGATTACCGGATCGACCGCGCGGATTTCCCGTGGTATGCGCTCGAATTCGTCAGTCGCGGCGCCGGCACCCTCTGCCTCGCCGGGACCACCGAACTGCTGCGGCCCGGCAGCTTCTATCTCTACGGCCCGGGGTTGCCCCACCGGATCGAGAGTTCGGCGGAGAGTCCGCTGGCGAAATACTTTGTCGGATTCACCGGGGCGGGAGTGCCGGAGTTTCTGGAGCGCTATCAGATCCAACCCGGATTCATCTCCCGCTGCGTGAAGGGCGAGCCGATCCGCCGGGCTTTTGATACCCTGATCGATCGGGGTGTCAGGAAATCCGCGCTGGCCCGCCCGCTGTGCGCGCTGATCACCCGGCAGCTGCTGTTGATGTGCCGCGACGACGCGACTGAACCGGGAAATACCGACACCCTCGCGTTCGCGACCTATTCGCGGGTGAGGCAGTTCATCGAGCAACGGTTTTTGGAACTGCGGAAACTCGACGAGATCGCGAAAGCCTGCGAACTGGACGGGCCCTATCTCTGCCGGCTGTTCGCCCGGTTTCACGACGAGAGTCCCTATCAGTTTCTAACCCGCTTGCGGATGGCGCACGCCTCGCGAATCCTGCTGGAAAGCGACGCCACCGTGAAAGAGGTGGCGGCGATGCTCGGTTTTAATGACGCATTCCATTTCTCGCGGGTTTTCAAATCGGTCCATCATGCGCCGCCATCGCGCTTCCGCCAGTCGATGCACCCGCAGTGGCCCACGTAATCATTTTCCAACCTAACAAAAGTAACCGCCATGCTCCAAACCGGAATCCTCAATCCCCACGTTCTCGACCTCATCGCGCGCGTCCGCCACACCAACACTCTGGTGATCTCGGACTGGGCGTTTCCCTTCTGGCCGGAAATCGAGACCGTGGACATTTCGCTCACCCACAACATCCCGACCGTGCTCGATGTGCTGGATCTGCTCACGCCGGTTTTCAAAATCGGCCGCATTTGGCAGGCCGAGGAATTCGTCGCCAGCAACTCTAACGAGGTGGTCGAGCGCTTCGCCAAATCCTTCGGCCGCATTCCGCTCACCCGCGAGGCCCACCTGGATTTCAAGAAGCGCGTGCCGCACGCCATCGGCCTGATCCGCACCGGGGATGCGACGCCCTACGGCAATATCATCATCGAGTCGGAGTGATCCCATCATCATATCCTGATATGAAGATTTGAGGCTTGAAGGTCGCCGATTTCGGCCATAGCATCCCACCATGCCCCAGCCTGACGCCACTGCCGAACTCCAACACGCCCTCACCCAGCGCATTTTCGTCCTCGATGGGGCGATGGGAACCACGATCCGCACCTATGGGCTCAACGAGGCGGATGCACGCGGCCGCCGTTATGCGGAAAACGAGAAGGACCTGCTGAACAACGGCGACATTCTGTCGATCACCCGTCCCGACGTCATCGGCGATATTCACAAGCGCTTCTACGAGGCGGGTTCGGACATTTGCGAGACCAACACCTTCTCCGCCACCGGCATCGCACAGAGCGAGTTTTTCGTCGAGGATCCCCGCGAGAAGGGCGGTCGCAAGGATCCGGAGTTCTTCCAGAAAATCCTCGAAGACAAATTCCTCAACGATCTCGCGTGGGAAATGAACGTCGAGTCCTCACGGCTTTGCCGCAAATGGGCGGACAACGTCGGCACCGACACCGGTCGCAAGCGCTACGTCGCCGGAGCCATCGGGCCGCTAACAGTCTCTCTCAGCAATTCGCCGGACGCCAACGATTCCGGTTTCCGCGTGGTGACCTTCGATCAGGTGCTCGCCGCCTATCGCCATCAGGTGCTCGCTCTCATCGAAGGCGGTTGCGATATCCTGATGGTCGAAACCATCTTCGATTCGCTCAACGCGAAGGCTGCGGTGGTGGCCATTGAAGAGATTTTCGCGGAGAACCGATACCGCCTTCCCGTCATCGTTTCCGCCGCCGTCGGACTCGGCGGGGAAACCATGATTTCCGCGCAAAAAGTCGAAGCGCTGTGGAATGCCTTCGCCCACGTGAAACCGCTGGCGATCGGCCTGAATTGCTCGCTCGGCCCGGACCTGATGCGCCCGCATCTCGAGGAACTCTCCGAGTGCGCCGCCACCTGCATTTCCTGCTATCCGAATGCCGGCCTGCCCAACCCGCTCGCG
>JBIPND010000513.1:0-3380 GCA_044374015.1 Luteolibacter sp.
AGATATTCCTGGTAAAGGTCGAACATGACCGGATCTCGGTTGATCTTGTCCGCATTCTTTGCCACATGCTGCCCGCCTTCGTAGGCGACCAGCTTGAGTCCGGCGGAGTTTGCAATCGCCTTGAGTTTCGCCGATTGCTCCGATGAGCGAATGATGGCCTTCCTCAATTCCGCGGCGGCATCGGCCGATCCCCCGTCCACCTTGTGGCCGAAGTAAGGAGCGGAAGCGATGGCATTGGCCTTCACCCCCCATGGATTGAATTTGGCGTCCTTCAGCACCTCGACGTGTTGTGCACTGACGAAGCTGTTGCTCGTCCAACCCGCAAGCACCTTCACCACCCTCGGCGAATCGGAACCGAAGACGAGATCCACGGCACGGAAAATCCGGATCGCCGCCCAGGCATGATAACGGAATCCCGCAGTCCAGTCCTTGCCGCCCGCATCCGGCTTCGGGTGCGGGTTCAGCCCCAAGGCGGTTCCTTCTTCCGCCGCATAGTGGGTCTGGGTAAAACTTCCGTTCCAAGTCTCATTGGAATATTCGAAATAGACGCGCAGTCCGGCATCCAGTGGCACCGACGTCCTGACGCCGCCTGCTTTCACCAGATCATCAGCGGTCATTCCAACCAACCGCTCCATCAAAGGAGCAAGATCCACATCGCCCATATCAATCCCGGTCTTGATCAGAATCGCAAGTCGGAGCGCATAGTCAGTGGGTTGATCACCTTGGGTGCGATCGATGCTGCGATGGGGAATACACAACCACATGTCCGACTTCGTCCGGTTGCACAAGTCAATCATCCATTCATAGGCCACGACCGACTGATCCAAACTCGCCTTCGGATTGCGCTCCGACCATTTGGAACGCGGCGACTTGTTGGTCGCATCCCAGTCCATGAAACGAAGCGATTGATACGGCTTGAGCTCTTCCAGAAAACGCGGATTCCACACATCGTCACCCGAGACCGCCTTGAAGTCTTTGAAACAATCATCCCGGCCATGCCACTTGATGTTCCAGAAATTCGTGCCGAGGTCCATGGCCTGCAGCGGCTGTGCAAGGATGCAGAGACCAAGGGAGAGAAGACGAAGTCGGCAGTTCATGATTTGGTGGGTCTTTTGTTGGAGTGTGCGGGCGATTGCATTGATTCGTTCGGAAAGCGGCAATGATTTCAAATCCCCTCGATTTTCTAGGCGTCTCCACTAGATCGGCAACCGCCGTTTGATGGGTCCTATCCCAATTCGTTTCTGTGGATTCCGGAAGGATCCAGAAAAACGATAGACGGCCTTCGATTGGTTCAGGTCCCAACTTGGGGACATTGACCGGATCCCGCACTGATGTAAATCGTTGCCCACTCATTCCCCAAAACCCAAATCCAAGCCTCCCTTTCGCCATGAAACAACTGACTACGATTCTTGCTGCGTGCACGTTCATTTCAGGCAGCGCCTCTGCTGCTTTGCTCATCACCGAGCAGTTCAACAACGGCGTCGCAGGCGGCACGGAACTGATCGGTCTTGCCGGCTCATCCGGCAACAACTGGGCTCGCTCGACTGGAACCGCTGCGAACACGACCCTAACGTTCAGCACGACAAGCCTCTCTTATGGTGGATTGTCAACTTTGGGCGGCGCTGGCATCGTCGGAGCAAATTCGGGGTTGCCGCAACAGGCCTTTACTCTGGATAATACCGGAGAGCGCTTCTTTTCGTTCATTTTCCAGCACAACAACGCATCCAATGTTTCCGGCGGACGAATTTTGTTCGAAGCATACGGCAGCTCGAGTGAAGGTTACGGCATCAACTATGACTACAACAGTGGTACCGGAAATGCCGCCATTTTCGCGCGTGCTGGTGGCTCCAACGTGGGCTCATTCACGGTGGGTGCCGCAAATCCAATTCTTGTGGTCGGGCGCTACACACCGGATGGCGGCACCGGCGGCACCACCACCATCTGGGTCAATCCAACCAATTTCACGGATCTATCAACAATCGCCTCGTCGGCGGCCGGTACTGCGGCGACCACCAACGCCAGTGTAACCCGCGATGACGGCATCCTGTTTCGCTCCACCACCTCACCCGCTGGTGCATGGTTGACCGTGGATGACATGCGCCTGGCGGAAAGTTATGCTGATCTCGGTCTGGTCGCTGTCCCTGAACCGACTTCTCCCGCGATGCTCATTGGAGGAATCGGTATGCTGATGCTGATCCGCCGCCGCAATAGCTGACCTGACATTTGGCATTCTGGCGACCAGCGGAATGCTTGCGCAACTTTCCAGCCGAAACTTCCCCATGCCTCCGCAACGCCGGATCTTGGCCATCGGGCCGATTTTACTTCTCGCCATGGCGTCAGGGTTGGAGGCATTCCCCGATGTGGATCCGGACGAGCAGATCAAGCAGGGAGTCGCTCACATTCTTGCAACCATCAAGGAACCGGAGATCCCCGCGAGGTCCATCCAACTGATCGAGTTCGCAGGACATGCGCCCGACACGGAGGGCAGCCATGATTTCCACAAGGCCATCGCAGGTGCAGTCGATGAACTCGCATCCGCAGGAGGAGGAAGTCTCAACTTCGGCTATCCGGCAGGGGCCAGAGGTATCGTGACTTATCGGTTGAGGGGGCCGATCGAACTCAAGAGCAACACTGCCCTGCGATTGGACCGTGGAATCCGCATCTTCTTCGAATTCGACCCGGCGAGCTATCGCCCCGGAGGCAAGGGAGTCTTGACGAGCTACGAGGGAACCACCCTCTATACGCACAGCCCGCTGATCCGCACTTTCAATGCGGAAAACATCGCCATCATTGCGAACCCGGGCGAAGGGCCGCTACCGGTTCTCGATGGCGACGGGCAACGGTGGCGCGATTGGGAAGTCGACGGCAATCGCAAGCGGGGCAGCGATCAGGACGCACCAGAGGCATCCTACCAGCGAGTGAAGGAAATCAACAATTCCGGGATCCCGATCCGGGAGCGCCGATTGGACGAAGAATTCCTGCGGCCTCCCTTGGTGCAACTCTTTCTCAGCCGACGGGTCTTGATGGAGAATGTGAAACTCGTCAACTCCCCGTTCTGGACAGTACATCCCCGCTTTTCGGAGAATCTGGTTTTCCGGGGGCTCGAGTTCGAAGCCCTCGTTGCCAACAACGATGGAATTGATCCGGACTCCTCGCGCTATGTGTTGATCGAGAATATCAAATTTCATAACGCCGACGATAATATTGCCGTCAAAGCCGGCCGTGATCTCGAAGGCCGCGAAGGAGTGGACATCGCAGGAACCGAACTTGAAGGGCTCAAATCCCACTACATCCGCAACGGAAGGATTTATGGTCCAAGCGAGCACATTCTGATCCGCAACAACCGCTTCCGCGGCCACTACGCGATTTGTATCGGCAGC
>JBIPND010000376.1:0-4208 GCA_044374015.1 Luteolibacter sp.
AGTCCACCACCTATATGCGCTGAATAACGAGGCAGAGCACCCGGTGAGAATGGGGTTCTATATCAAAGGCGGGCGGAACCGGGGCGGCACGGTTTCCCATATCTACGTTCGGGACCTGAAACTCGGAGAAGTGATCAAAGAGGCCATTCGTCTGGTTCCCAACTACGACAACGACCTGAAAAGCCCGTATCCCTCCAAGTTCCATGACATCTATCTTGACCGGATGAGCGTCAAAAAGGCGGGCCTTGGTGTCCGGATCTTCGGTTGGCATGATCAACCGATCTTCAACGTGCTGTTGCGGGACGTCACCGTGGAAAATGTGGCGGCATCTGCAGATTTCGAATATGAAAACGTGCGAGATGTCGTTCTCAAGAACGTCATGATCAACGGAAGATCCAACGAGGGTGCGTTTTCCCGGATGCACCCGGAAGTCGTGCCGCCGAAATAAGCGACAACCAACTCGGTATTGCCTGTCCTCATCATTCCCACGAAGACACACTCAAGATCATGAGGGAATCCATCTCCCCATTCTCCCCTCCACGGGCTTTTTTGGCGACTGTTTCAGGAGTCATGCTTGCCGCGTTTTTCAACACCTTCGCCCAGGCTGAGATCGTAATCGGCAAGTGCCGCAATGTGCGCATCGTCCCCAACTTTTGGTATGCCCCGATCGAGCAATCGAACGACACGTTGTTGGCCTTTGTTGAAGCCAGCGCTGTCTCCCTTCCGGATGGTCCGTTCCCTGTCCAACAGCTCAACCGTTGGGATGACATCGAGGCTCACGCAGGATTAATGTTAGAAAAGGTCACCGTCGACAGCCACATGCTCTATTTCCAGATGAAGGATTCCAATGAGCGCCGCGCGCTGATTGCGGAAATCGAGTTTGACCATCCCATCATCGGTTTGATTGGCGATTGCCGCTTGTTTGATCGGGACGCAGCAAAGCTCGCCCCGAAGCCCACCCACAAACAATGCATCGTCATGGGCAAGGACGGAAAGATCGCCTTGTGGAGCCTGGAGGAAAAAGCGTCATGGACTCCTCTTGATCGCGTCACGCTGCTGTCCGAAACCCGGCTGCGAGTCGAGTTCACCAACCATAGTGCCACCGACCCGCTGCGCGTCCTCACCCTCCGTTCAGGCACTGCAAACCGCCCCTATCTCGTCACTCCAGACAAGGAGCCCGAGTCCCCTTCGCCCATGTCCCCAGGAAAGATCACGGCCGCCCCTCAATAAGAACAAATCCTTTTCGAGACTGGCGCTGCCGCACAACCCATAGCGGCATTCTTTTCAAGCAGCCCGTTGGGCCAGGTCCCAGAAAAAGCCGATTGAAACCTGCCGGGTTCTTGGGACATCGTCAATCGGTCGGATTTTCGCAACCAAATCCCCGCTGCAGAATCCCAGTTCGAAACCCACCCGAAGAACCCATCACCCACCAGAATCTTCGAACCGTCCTAGGCGGATCCAAGAAGTTTTTCGCTGGCCTAAGCTCAAGTTCCATCCGTCTTCCAAAGTTTTCCATTCATCTCCTGAGACCCATGTGGTATTTACCGAAAACCCTGCGATTTCATCTTACCTTGGTAGGGATGCTCGGATGCCACGCCATCCCGCTCCATGCGGACGGCCCCGGTTTCACCCAACCGACGGGGCGGACACCCGGTGAAGTCCTCGCGACATGGGATCTCTCGCCCACCTCGTCCACACGCACGACCACAGCAGGCTACCATCGCGGCTACATGTTTTCGGACACCCGCGGCCTCGGGATCCAGACTTGGGACATTTCCAACTGGAGCAACCCTCAGGAGATCGAAAAAGGTGGTGGGACTGATACCAACCACCACCACTTTTTCATCGGCGATTCCTACCTGAATGCAAGCGGCGGTGCAAACCTCGCGACGGTGTGGAACCTCGCCGACATGGCCAACATCGTGCCCGCATCACCGCCGCCGTTCCCATTCATCCGGCGGGGTGGAAACCAGCGCCGGGACTGGTTCACACTGCCTTTCGTTTACACCGGTCAGAACGGCTATCACCCTCCTCAGCCGCTTGGCAGGATCGTGGACGCGCGAACGGACGAGATACTGGCGCAGATCGATTACGAAGGAGAACTCGGATTTCCCGGGCAGCCATTGGCCATTGGAAATCTATTGTTGGTTGCAGCTTCACAAACTTCTAACGGCGTAGCGGCCTACGACGTGAGCGATCCGCGGAATCCCGTGTTGCTGGATGTGATCCGCGGCGCCGAAATCGGGCCAGGATATGAGCCGGCTGTCTGGCGGCACTACGTAGTCCTCGCGATGGACGATTTCGGCAACTCACCGGACCGCGTGACATTGATCGATTTCAGCAATCCAACCGATCTCAGGCTGGCAGGCACCATCAACGGTGCTCCGGGCCTGAGCCGCTACACGCAGTTCCAAGACCGCTTCATGTTTGTCGGCGACGCGAAATATGATCTCGACGCCCTGCTTGTGGATCCCGACCGCACCTTCAATGGTACGGCGGATGCCGTACTTGCCTTCAATGGCGAGGATGAATACCTGTTGCCGCTGGGCAACGTGGTCGTCACCTTCGACACCGGCGGAGGCACTACCAAGGCCATCGTCCACGACAGCCAGATCGACACCACACCGCCGACTTTGGGCTATCATCTTCCCGCCGATGGTGCGGTGAACCAAGCGGTCACCTCCAGGATCGGACTGGTGATCAACGAGACACTTGAGACCGGAAGCGTCAACTCATCCAATATCATCGTCCGGCCCTTGGGTGGCTCGCCGCTCGCCGGAACCTTGTCGCAGACCGACAAGGATGTGGTTACGTTTCATCCGGACGTTTTGTTGCTGGAGAACACCACCTACGAAGTTGTGCTGCCCGCCGGGGGCTTGAAGGACGCGTCTGGGAATGCGCTGGCTTCGGAGATCCGTTTCACGTTCTCCACCGGCTCCGGATCTTTGGTGCCGGATTTGCCGCCGGTCGTGAATTCCGTGGCGTTTCCCTATCCGGTCATGACCGGAAGCACGGTCGAACTCGCCGCAACCGCCACGGATCCCGACGGCACCGCACCATTGGAATACCGCTGGGACTTCGGTGGCGGAAACGAAACCCCGTGGACCACGGAAAGCACGATCAACCACGGCTTCAGCCAGTCCGGCCACATCACCGTGGTGCTCAGTGTGCGCGACGCACAAGGCTTGGTCACCGTAAAGCCGTTGAAGGTCACGGTGGTGGACACGGTGCCGTCAGGCCCCATGGCCCGCAACAGCGGACCAATTCTGTTCGACGAGGCGGGCGATGCAGTCTGGGTGGCAAATCCGGACTCGGACACCATTTCGCGCATCTCTGCGGCCTCCCTCACTCGAACCGCCGAGTTTGCTGTCGGAAGCAAACCGATGACTCTGTCCATGGACCCATGGGGAAAACTTTGGGTCGCCTGCGCGGGATCTGACACCGTCGAGATCATCGATCCGACGAATGGCTCCAAGGAGTCCATTCGTTTCCGCTACGGAGCGCGGCCTAACAGCGTGCTATGTGATGCTTTCGGCAGGGCTTTCGTAACTTTGGAAGGCAGCGGCGAGGTCGTGAAGATCGATGTCGCCACCCGCAAGATTCAAGACACCCTGCATCTCGGGCCAACACCCCGCGCGCTGGCAATCGATGCCACGGGTGCCCGCTTGTTCGTGACGCGCTTCATTTCGGAGGACGCATTCGGTGAGGTCTGGGAAGTCGGCTCGGTCCAGTTCGAACGCATCCGGACTTACTTCCTCAATCCGAACACCGATCCCGAAAGCGACACCGGCAACGACGGCCGCGGATTGCCCAACTATCTCGCCGGCCTCGCCATTTCACCAGACAACTCGAAGGCGCTCGTTCCCTCGAAGAAGGACAACATTCTGCGAGGCGATTTCGTCGATGGTGAACCACTTACCCATGACCTGACAGTCCGCGCGATCACTTCGACACTCGATCTAGCAAGCGGACTGGAGGATTTCGACGCGCGCATCGATCTCGACAACAGCAGTCAGCCGTCCGCGGCTTGGTTCTCGCCACTGGGCGATTACATCTTCGTGGTGCTTCAGGGAAACAACGAGATTGACGTATTCGACAGCTTCACCGGCCAACTCGCCACACGAATCCTTACCGGGCTGGCCCCACAAGGCGTCTGTTATGATCCGCTGAGAAAACGCCTGTTCACGATGGATTTCATGGACCGGACG
>JBIPND010000106.1:0-7597 GCA_044374015.1 Luteolibacter sp.
TGAGAACGCCGTCATTGACCCTCAAAGTCTGGGGAAATGGCTTCAATCACATCGGCCCGGCCGGATTCCAGATCGTCAAGGATACCAGTGGGATTCTTCCGCCCGGCCCGGCCAGCACCCCGAACCCACCGGATACCACGGTGGGTCATGCGTTCGACACGAATTTGAGTTGGACTGCCGGAGTCGATGCTGTTTCCAGAAATGTTTACTTCGGAACCAATCCATCGCCGGGAGCAAATGAACTCCTGGGAAATCAAACCGCAACCACCTTCGATCCAGGCGCTCTGGCCAATGGCACCTACTACTGGCGCATCGACGAAGTGAACGGTGACGGCGCAACCACCGGGCCGGTCTGGAGCTTCTCGGTCGGCCCACCCGCCAAGGCCTTCCGCCCAATGCCATGGGATGGCATGAGAGCCGTCGCCACCAACGTGGGCACTCTGAAATGGGTGTCCGGGAAGTCGGCCACGGCCAGTTCCCATGACGTCTATTTTGGAACCGACTCCACTCCGGACTCCAGCGAATTCATCGGCAATCAAACTGGCACGACATTCAATCCGGGCACGCTAAGCCGGGGCACGACCTACTACTGGCGCATCGATCAAGTGAACGCTCAAGGCACCATGACCGGTGATGTCTGGAGTTTCACCACTCCCAGCACCAGTGCCAACAAGGTGAAAGTCTTCATTCTCGCTGGCCAATCGAACATGGTAGGTCATGGAGAAATCAACCCCATCGGCACCCCGGGAACCCTCGCATACACCTACAACAACGATCCGGCGACCTATGCCCACCTCAAAAATGGCAGCAACTGGGCCGTGCGCAATGACGCCTGGGTTTACTATAACCGCGACGGCACGCTCGTCAAAGGCGGGCTCACCACCGGCTACGGTGCCGACGAAAACAACATTGGTCCCGAACTCCAGTTTGGTCACGCCATGGGCCAGCATTACGGACAGAAGGTTCTTCTCATCAAAACCGCTTGGGGCGGCAAAAGCCTGCAGACGGACTTCCGCCCGCCGAGTGCCGGTTGGGATTTCGATGTGCCAGGCAAAGCAGGCGACAAAGGCTACTACTTCACGGAAACGCTCAAGGACGTGCTCGATGCGACCGCCAACTTGCAAACCCATTTCCCCGACTACAATCCCGCCGACGGCTTCGAGATCGTCGGATTTGCCTGGCACCAGGGATTCAATGATTTCATCTCGACGAGCGCATCCGCCGAATACGAGGCGAACATGGAGAAATTCATCAAGGATCTGCGGCTGGCGGTAGGTGTCCCCAATCTGCCCTTCGTGATCGCCACCACCGGCCAGAGTGATCCAGTAACGTATAATCAGGTGGAGTTGGCACAGTTGAAAATGGAAGACTTCACCAAATATCCCGCGTTCAACGGCAATGTCTCGGTGGTCGATGCCAAGCTTTTCTGGATTCCGGTATCAGCCTCGCCTGCTGACGAAGGCTACCATTGGAACCGCAATGCCAAAACCTACTACAGGATCGGAGATGCTCTGGCTCAGGAAACATTGGCGTTGATCCAAGCTGCTGGCCCTGCAACTCCTTATGAAGCATGGCTCGGCAATTATACTTTTTCTTCTGGTGCCGACATGACGCCGACCGGCGATCCAGATGGAGACGGTATGAACAATCAGGAGGAATTCGCCTTCGGTCTCGATCCCACCCGCGGAGCCTCGGCCGCTCCCATCACCCAGCAGCTTGACAAGAATACTGGGATTTTCAAATACACCCGGACCAAGGATTCCGGCCTCATTTACAAGATCTATTGGAGCACGGATCTTTCCGCTTGGACATTGGATACAGCAGCCACCCAGTCGCCCGCTGCCGCAGTGGCCGGCGTTGAAACAGTGACGGTCACGCTGGCTGCGGCCGCTCCACCTGACGGAAAACGATTCGTCCGCGTGGAAGCCACACCGGTCCTTTAGCAGCAGATCGATTTCATTTTTACCCAAGATCTGATCATCACCTCCTTCTTCACCAAGACTTCAAACAACACAATGCCCCCGACTCTCCTGTCGATCAGAGCGAATCCGAAACAAAGGCCCATCTTCGCGCTGGCCCTGTCCATGATGGTTTTCGCGCAGGTGGCCGGCCGGGCACCAGCCGAGCCGCTGGACTCAGGAATAGAGAAGTCCGCTCAGCCGGCCTCAAACGCCTCTCAGCCCCCCGGCCCGGCGCTCAAACTCCCCGGCCTAACTATCAACGCCAAAGAACGCTGCGTCGATATCGAGGCGACTGTCTGCTTGGACGATGGCTCCCTTGAACTGATCGCCTGCACCAAAAACGGCAAGGTGCATGAGTCGGTCGTTTCTGTGGAGGCACGGCCCGCGCACATCCACACCGCGCTGCTGCTGCTCGGAGCGAGAAACGGAAACCCCTCGATGCGTCGGCCGCTCAATGAGGAGCAGACCCGCTGGGTCGATATTCCTCCCAAGGGTGACTTGATAGACGTCTTTCTCGAAATCAAGGACGCCTCAGGCAAGCTAGTCGAACGTCCGATCGGCGACTTTATCACTCGAAACAAGGGCACAGGTGGCGAAAGCGGCTTGGGCGCTCCGGAAGCGAAGGAAACCGCCCGCTTTCCCACCACCTTCATTTTTGCCGGATCTCAGCTGCGCGACAATGGGGAAGCGCCCAAGGCTTACCTGGCGGACATCAGCGGCCACGTGATTTCGATTTCCAGCTTTGGTGACGAGCTCCTTTGCCTGCCAGAGTTCCACAGCCAAGACAACGGGTCACTCACCTGGCGGATCGATCCCTCCCACTTGCCCAAGCGGGATACCAAGATCACGCTGCGACTCCGCCTAGTAAAATGAAAATGACGCAAAAGTTCATTAAATTGACGTAAAAGTTCGATGACTTTGTGCGGGCCGCGTGTGACTCTACCCATCGCAGCACCGAATGTGCTTCCCGTCCAAACCTCTCAAAACCATGAAACCCACCCTCACCCTCCTCACCGCATTGCTGGCGCTTCTAACCCTCGCCTCGTTGGCCGCGGAAAAGTCTCCGGGAAATCCGGTCACGGTCGGGAACCCCGCTGAAGCCGCGCAACTACCGGCTGCGCTTCAGGCGGCCTATTCCGGCGGCGCGCGCGACATCACGATTGCGCCCGGTACTTACGTGATTCCGGCCTCAGGCCGGAGCGCGATCGAGTTGATCTCATGGTCAAACGCGCACATCCGGGCCAAGGGGGTGACAATCGTCTTTGAGGAACTCGCTCACCGGCCCTTCAGCCTCCAGAGGTGCGAGGGCGTAACCTTGGAAGGGGCGGTCCTGCGCTTCGCCAGCCCCGCCTTCACTCAGGGACGGATTCTGGCGCTGGGGCGCGATGACCGCGGTGATTACCTCGACTGGCAGATTGACGCTGGATATCCGGCAAGTCTCGACCCCGTGAAATCCACGTTTGACGTCGCGGATCAGAAGACACGGTGTATCAAGCCTGGCACAGGGGATGTGGGCTTCCGAGAGTCCGAGCCTCTTGCCGACCGCCGTTTCCGCCTGCGCAGCAGCAACGGTCTGCTTGGATCGGCTGAAGCTGGAGACTGGCTCTTCACCCGCGTCCAGCCCTGCGAGCCGGTGGTCCATCTCGAGGGCTCCAGCCGCTGCACGATGCGCGAGGTGACGCTTCAGAATGCCGGGTTTGCGGCATTCTTCGAGACGGGCGGGGACGGCGGGCATGTCTATGTCGCGTGCAAGGTGGCGCCCGGCCCACGGCCCGCCGGGGCCACGGAGGACCAGCTTGTCGGCTGCGGTGCCGATGGTTTCCATTCCGCTGGGGTGCGTGCCGGCCCAACCATCGAGCGCTGCGTGTGGGAAGGGCTCTTGCACGACGACTGCATCGCCATCCATGGCTCTTTGCAACAGGTCGAGCAGGTCCACGCTGACAAACTGATCCTCGAAAAAGGAAACCGCGGCGGTTTCGTGAGCGGTGAACCGGTCCGGATTTCCAGCCAGAACGGGTTCTTCGGCGAATTCTCCTGCACGGCGATGCGCACCCTCGACGACGGACGACTGGAGTTGACCCTGGACCGGCCCAGCGGCGCTCCGGTGGCCTCCAAGGCCTCGAATCCACGCTGCAATGGTGCCGGTTTCAAGATCCTGAACTGCACGCTTGGCAACACCCGTTCACGCGGCATCCTCATCAAGGCCGACCAGGGTCTCATCGAGGGAAACACGATCAGCGGCTGCGGCATGTCGGCCATCAGCATCGGCCCGGAATATTCCTGGGGCGAGGCTGACTACGCGCGGCACGTGACGGTTCGGGGAAACAAGCTGGCGGAGAACGTGCTCAACGGCAGCGCCGCCGGCACCATCTTCATTCATGGAGACGGGGCGATCGGCAATGCGGACATCACCATCGCCGACAATCTCTTCGACCGGAACTACGGACAGACAACGATCCACGTCGCCTATACCGATGGCGTGCGGATCGCCACCAACCGGTTCATTGCTTCCCCGCTGTTGCTGCCCGGCAAGGTGCGAACTGCCCTCCATCTCGAATCCAGCAGGAACATCACCCTGAAAGGCAACACGGTGGAAAACCCGGCAGCGCAGGACACGCTCATCAGCCTTGGCAAGAACGTCGAAGCGATCACCGGCAACGACGCCACTGGCATCACCGGCCCGCCGGCCGCCAGCGCTTTCTGAATTTCACCCAACAGCAGATTTTCAGCAATCATGGTTTGATGCTGTGTTTTTCGGGTGACAAGGGCGCAGGATTTCTCCCGAAGGCGGGGGGGGAAGTGCTCGGAAGACAGATGGTGGCAGGCCGTAAGACTGTTTGAAGCATTTCGAGAAATGGAAGGCGTCATGGAAACCGAGCACTTCGGCGATCTGCGCGAGGCTGAGGTCCGGGCGACGGAGCAGATCAACCGCCATGGCGAGACGATGTCTGCGGCGGACGTGCATCGGTGTCTCGCCGGTCCATTTTCGAAAGGCGCGGCGGAACGCGTCGGCATGCAAACCACACCCTCTCGAATCCATGGCCATAGCGGCCATGTTTTCATCCCTTCAAGGTCTTCAACCCGCATCCGCAGAGATTCCCATGCTGGCAAATCATTGCCTCGGCGATTTCGCGGTTGCCGGGAAAAAGGCTTTCATCTTCTCTGTCACCGCAAATGGAGAGTTCGGGATCCAGCTCCTCACCAAGGGGGGCGGCGAGGTCCCGGTATTAATCCATCTCCCTGCAATTTGTCGATTTCCAGGACAATCATTATCCGCCACGCGAGGGCGGCCCCCTCCCCTCATTCTCATGGCAATGAAAATTGCCGCAAAAGTCCATTAAATTGCCGCAAAAGTTCAATGACAACTTTCGAACCGTGTGTAACTCTGCTCCATTCAGCACCGAATGTTCTGTCAGTCCAAACCCCTAAAATCCAAAATTCCCAACCACCATGAAATCCAAAAATAGCCGCATCATCAACGCCTGCCTCGCGCTTGCGCTCACAGGCTTTTTGATGGTTGATCCTCCGTGAGCAGCCCTCATTACAATTCAACTTCATGAAAGCCTCCAAAAACCGCGTCCGAAACCACTTCAGGCTGCTATTACTTGCCCTCGCTGCCGGGCCGGAGTTGCTACTAGCGCAGAATTCAACTGGGGCCTCAGGAGACTTCAAACTCGCGACCAAGCCTTCGACTGAGGTGCTCGCCAACGATCCGAACATCACCTATATCGGTCGATGGGATCGCTCTCAGCCGGAGATTGCTAACGGCAATTGGACCGGTCATTACTTGCGCACCAAATTCACCGGAACATCGGTTTCTGTGAGACTTCAGGCCGGCACCCGATTAGCGGTCAGTATCGATGGAGAGCCGATCCGGTTTGTCACTGCCAATGCCGGAGTCACGCCGCTCAACGAGCAGCCTCTGACGCCCGGCGATCACCTGCTCCAAGTGGGAAGCGGCGGACAGAACGAAGAGGTTGTCTTCCAAGGCCTCTTGCTTGATGTCGATGCCACGACGCAGCCGGTTACGCCGAAACCCATCATCGAGTTTATCGGAGACTCGATCACCACGGCGTTTGTGGGGAATAATTTTGCCTGGGCCACTGCCGGGATGCTTGGATGCGACCTGACCCAGATCTCCTTCAGCGGCATTGCACTCACCAACGGTTATGGCTGCCTGCCCGACAAGGTGGGTCAAGACACCCAGTATTTCCATTTGAAGAATTTTAATCATCTTCAGGAGAGCCCTCAGAAGCCCTGGAATTTCTCCTACACACCCAAAATGGTCGTCATCCTCCTCGGGCAAAATGACCAGTGCGGCAATGCGCCCTCAGTGACCTTCACCGACAGCTACATTGCTTTTGTCAGAAATATCCGCGCGAAATTTCCCGTGGCTCCGATCGTGATGATGCGACCCTACGGTGGGCCTTACGAGATGGAGATCGCCGCAGCCGCTGCCACGCTCCGTCAAGGGGACCCCAAGGTTCATTACGTCGATACCACCGGCTGGCTTGAAAGTGAGGATTTCATCGACGGAATCCATCCCAACGCCAGCGGCCATCTCAAAGCCGCACGCCAGCTCGCCAATGCCCTCGCGCCCCTCTTGAGCGGGAGCTGACAGTCCGTGCTGCGTGTGTTTCCCTTACCCATCATATGAATCTACCTCGCATCGTTCACCCGCTCCGATCCATGGTCCTGGCGGCCATGCTCTTACTCTTTCAAGGCTTGCAGCCCGCATCCGCAATTCCCATGCTGGAAAATCCGTGGCTCGGCTATTTCGCGGTCGCCAAGGAGAATAAATTCATCTTCTCTGTCACCGTCGCCGGAGAGTTTGGACTCGTGATCCTCACCAAGGATGGCGGCGAGATCCCGTTACCTATCGCCGTGCAATTTCTCGCCACGGAAACCCTTCCGGACGGCAGCGTCAGGGACCTCCCTATGAAACTGGACACCCTCGAATCGACCGATCCACCCACCGCCAAATTAAAAAAAACCGTTTTGCGCGGCAAGCTGACCGACCAAGCCACCGGCCAACCCACCCTGGAGATCACCCTCGAAGCCACCAGCGGTTCGATCCTCGCCAACGCAAGAATCATCGACAAAGGCGCGTTCGACAAGAACCCGCTGCGCCCGGTGATTCGGACTATTTTCCTACCCGTTTACGCGAATGAAAATGGCCAGAAAGAGACTTGGGACAAAAAGCAACTCAAGGAATTCGAGAAGTGGATTGGGAAGGATGCCATCACCTTGAAGCAACTCAATGGCGGTCGGGTCAAGCTCCAATGCGTTGCTCCGGTCGATACCAAGTCCAAGGAAGTGAGCGGCTCCGGAATCACCTCTGCAGAGGTGGAGATCAGTGCCTATCAGAATCGGAAGATCGAACTACAAGCAGCCCCCAACTCCTCGCTCAGCTTGGTCAATGCCAGCCTCGCCCCACTCCACAGCGGCTTCTGGTTCCAATGGTCCGCCGATGCCGCCAAGGACCCCGACGGCAAAGCCAAACTTGCCATCATGATCAAATAACACCACGGCATGCCCGCCATCGGTCGGGGCTGGGAAGCTGCCTGAATTGATTGATCAGAGTCATTTCGATTTCTCCGACAATCATTCTCCGCGTCGCGCGCGAGGCCCGTCCC
>JBIPND010000107.1:0-7591 GCA_044374015.1 Luteolibacter sp.
GTTTTTACCGGCGTCGCCACGGGCGTCGAGTTCCGCGCATTTTTCTAATCCTGGAATCGCTCCGGTGATGACGTAGGGCTCGAGGATGCGCGCGTAAACCTGCATGCCCCGCGGTTTCGCTGCCGCGCAAAGCTCGTCGATCAGATCGCGGTCCGCCCACAAGGCCTCGGGATCCCGCACCTGGCGAAGCGGGGTTTTGTCGTAGTAGTGCTCATGCGTCCTGACATAAAGGTCGGTGACCTCGTGGCCGGAAACCTCATCCTTGGGAGCTGCGAAACCCGGGCGGTATTGGCGGCTGGCGTAGTTGTTGGAAAACGTCATCACGGTGTTGACTCCCGCGAGTTCGCGCATGGCGTCGAGGGTGGTTTCCACTCCGGTGTTGAAGAGGGCGTCCGGCATGACTGGGGATCCGATGAACATGGTACAGTTGGGTGTTAGGGTTGTGGATTCATTCAATCGCCGCGGCGGACGAGCCCGCGCTCGACGGCGGCGATGGCGGCTTGGGTGCGGTCCTGGACGCCGAGTTTTCTAAGGACGGCGCTGACGTGTTGTTTGACGGTGATTTCGGCCAATCCGAGCTGGCTTGCTATTTCCTTGTTGAGAAGTCCATCGACGACGAGCAACAGAACCTCGTGCTCGCGCGGGCTGAGATCGGGACGCGCCTCCGCCCTCTCCATTTCGCGGCGGATGGCAGCTGGGAAATAGGTGCCGCCGGCGGCTATGGTGCGGATGGCTTCGAGCAGTTCAGCCCGCTCGACCGATTTTGTCAGGTAGCCGACAGCCCCTGCCTTCACTGCCTGTTGGATGTCGTTTTCGCCTTGGTTCACGGAAAGCATGAGGCAGCGCACGGAGGGATAATCGGCGGTGATGGTGCGGACGAGTTCATCGCCGTTTCCATCAGGGAGCCGCATGTCGATGATCCCGATATCCGGCGTGGCTTTCGCAAACGCCTCGCGGGCCTCGGCAACGGTGGATGCCTCTCCGATGACGTGGAAGTCGGATTCCTCGTTCAGCGAGGCGGCGAGTCCCATTCGGACGATGAAGTGATCATCGACGAGAAGGATTTCGATGGGGCTGACAGTTTCTCGTGGGCTCATGATTTTTTATCAAACGGTAGTTCAGCGCGGATGCGGGTGCCTTCTCCGGGCTTGGTTGTGATTTGACATGCAGCGCCGATCTTGACGGCCCGCTCACGCATACCTTGGAGTCCGAAATGGCCGGGTTTGTTAATGGTGGGGTCGAATCCCTTGCCGTTGTCGGTGATTTCCAGAACGAGGAAACGATCCGTCACCTTGAAGCTGATGCCGATCTCAGTCGCATCAGAGTGTTGCAGGGCATTGTTGAGCGCTTCTTGAGCGATACGCAGAAGGTTGTGCTCCACGATCACCGGGACGCCGGAAGGCAGGGGATCGATATTTGCCACGATGGGAGTTTCGCTTTCCTCACCGATCTGGCGGACCAGATCGAATAGGGCGGCGGCGAGGTTGGTGCGTTCGAGACGGCCGGACCGGAGGTCCTGGATGGAACTGCGGGTTTCCTGCTGGGTTCGGCGGAGCATGCGCATCGCAAGATCCAGCGCGGCGCGCACACGGTCCGGATTCTGTTCGACCCGGGCGCGGGCGAGGTCGAGTTGGAGACCGATGCCGGCAAGTTCCTGCTCCACGGTGTCATGCAGTTCGCGCGCGATGCGTGAGCGTTCTTCGCTGACGCGTTCGGATTCGATTTTCGAGGCGATCACGGAGGTTTGCTGGCGGACCTTGTGACGCAGCATCAGGACCCAGATGAAAGTGAGGCCCAGAGCAGCGGCAAGCACGGACGCGGCGGCGAGGACGCGGCCCGAGGTCCAGAATGGCGGGTGCCGGATGACTTTGAGGTCGGCGGGACCGCGCAGGAGGAGATTGAATCCCCGGATGTTTCCTTCGCTGGGTTTTCTCCAGGGCTCGGGCGGAGTGATGTTCGGGTCCTGCTCGATCTGGCTGATTCCCGTGAAGTCGATCCAGCCGTCCAGTGGAAGCTTCGGCGGGGAGGCGCCGTCGGCGAGCTTCAGGTGCGCCGAGAAAGTGTGGCCGCCGTCGGTTGCGAGCAGGATGAGATCGCGGCCGGACACGAATTGATCGACTAGGCGTGCCTCGGTTCGAACCAACTGGCCATGAAACTTCGTTTGCGCAAGTTCGCTAGGTGTTGCGGAAATGGGCTCGGGAACTTTGGTCGTTTTCCCGGACCGGATGAGGGCGGTCTGGATCACGGGGGACTGATCCTCAAGAAACGGATAACCTACGACGTCCACCGTAGTTCCTGGAACTGGAAGCCGGGTCTCCTGGGTAATAACCGTTAGGGGTATCCCGTCCGAGCGCATGAACAGACGTTGTCCGGGAAATGCCGCGGTGACGATGCCCCGCACATGCACGCGGTCCGAGGGATCGGTGCGGTAGCGCAACAAATCACGGGCTTGGACCGGTGGCGAGGCGAACGCCTCTTCCGCTCCAGGATCGAGGACTTCGATCAGATCGATGGACTGCGAGTAGACGCGCACGCCGATCAGTCGTCGCTGCCGGTCGGGTATCGAACCGAAGACACCCAGGGCGCGGATGCGAGACCCGTCAAGATGGCGCGGGAGCTTGTCGCGTTGCCATTCGCCGAAGACCGCGACCGTGAAGTCCTCGAGACCGTTGGTCATTTCCAGCAGCAGCCGGTTTTCGAACAGATGCATCGTCCTCACCACGCCCTCGACCTCGACCCAAAGCCCGTCGAGCTGCGCGTCAAACAATCGTCCGGATTCCACTCGCACGGGATCGGGAAACGGGGCCTTGCCGAGAGTTTTGGCCTCCACCAGGTCCGGCGGGATGCGCTGGATGTAGGGCGCGAAATTTCCTGGAGTGGTGACGCCGCGGATTTCCACGAGGTCACCGGCTGCGACATCCACCGAGCGCGAGTTCGGGGCTTTTCCCCAGCCGTTCCCGGGATTGAAAAACGCGCCTCCAGTCTCGTCCTGGATGAATGCCATCGACCGAAGTTTCTCGATATAGGTGACGACGCCGGTGATCCGGACCGGAAGGGATTCGGACGCTTGCTCCGGGGTGAGCTTCCGCAGCTCCCGCACCGTGGTTATTTCCGCAGGCAGGACTTCCTGTGCACGCGCCAAGATCAGCCACGGCATTGCGATGAGGGCGAAAAGAATGTTTTTGAAAAATCGGCGCATGCTCAAATACAAGGAAGAACATCAACTGAAAACCGCACAGGGCGAAAGCGGAATAACTCGCCGGACCATCCTTCTTTCGTAGGATCTTGCTCAATACTTTCGTATGATTGCCCCGCGTCCGCACCGGGTGCTAGTTTGCCCCATGCTAAGAAATTGCGCCATTCCTCTGGAAATTGCCGTCGCAGCCTGCCTGCTGTCGGCCGTTCTTCCACTCGCAGCCGAGGGCGTGGCACCGGACTATGGGAAGATCCAGCCGCTCTTTCAGAAATACTGCATCGAGTGCCACAACCCGGATGACAAGAAAGGCGGCGTGGATCTCAAGATGTTCGATACCGAGGCGAAGTTCGTCGAGGAATCCAGCATGATCGAGTATGTCGAGGAGGTCATGGTCGAGGAGGAGATGCCCCCGAGGAAAGCCAAGCTGCATCCGACCGATGATGAGCGCGAAATGATCATCGCCTGGTCCCACGGACTGCTGAAACGCTTGGAAAACGCGGCCCCGAACGATCCCGGTGTCGTCATTTCACCGCGAATCAACAGTCAGGAATACGACTATGTCGCCCGTGATCTAACCGGAAGGCCATTGGAGATGAGTCAATATCTTACCGCGGACAGCAGCGCTGGTGAGGGCTTCATGAACGTGGGTGCCGCCCAGCCGATGCAGGTGGGTAACTTTGAAAGCTTCCTCGCTGTCGGCAAAAAGCTCCTTGAACACGCCCGAATCGTGCCTGGCCAGCCGATCCAGTGGTCGGATTCCCCGTTGCCGCCGGCCGGCACCAACGAGGAACTTGGCAAGGCCCTCACCACCACCTATGCGGACTGGTTCGACGGCAATCTGACTTCCATCATTGATCGCCAGCTCGAAGATCTGAAGAAGGCGAAGCTTTCCGTAATGGAAGCGCATATCGAAGCCGCCTGGCAGTATCAGAACCGCGCAGCGCTCGGCATGCCGGCCGCCACCTTCGCGGACATCGCCGATGCCTATCAGGTCCCGCTCTTTCCCGGAGCTGTGGAGAAAACCTGGTTATTGATGACCAACGATTCGTCAGTCGGGGTCCTCAAGCCATTTCTCAAGAATCCGCTGTTCCTCGCCATGACCCAGCAATTCGAGAAACTGCCACCACCGCGGGGGAATGACAAGTATTCTGCCAGAAATGAAGTGAAAGCCATCGCATCCTGGCACGCCGAGCGTGTCGGCTGGCACAACGAGTGGGGCCACGTGCCCGATCCCTTGGAAGAGGTTCTCGAGAAATCCGAGAACCAGGCGCTACGCGGTGGCAGTATTCCCAAGGGTATTTATACCTACCGCCTCGATCTCACGCGCATGAAGGGGAAGGAATTGTTCTTCTGCGTTTCTTCGCTCCATGACGGCATCGAGGAAGACGTCGTACTCATCACAGACGGTCAATTCGAGTTCACCGACGGCCAGCGGAAGAAAATGTCGGAAGCGGTGAAGGGATTCATCACCTCCACCAACAAGCCGGTTCCCTTCGGATTCCATGTGAAGGGTGCCCCCGTGGACGATAACACCGTCGGCATTCCTTCCGGAGGTTATGTCAAACTGATCGTTCCGGATGGGGCGAAGAAACTGCAGGTTACCATGAGGATCGACCAGAAGAACGCACCGAAGACCTCTGTGCAAACCCTCATCACCGAAACAACGCCGAAATCCTTCGAAGGTTTCCCCAACCGCTGGGTGCTCGGTGACAAGAGGAAAAATCCCGCCAAGGAAAGTCTCAACCAGTTGAGCGAATGGACAGGTGTTTTTCCAAACTTCGTCAAACCCGACAAATTGATTCCCGTTCTGCTGGATGAAACGCAGCGCAAGTTCCTCGGTTACACCGAGCCGCTCCCGAGGTCACCGTGGCCGGCCGGCTATCTCTATGCGGTGAAGCCGAGTGACATCATTCATCGCGCACCGGCATCCGAGCAGGAAAAACTCAAAGGGCTGATGGCCGGAATCGATTCCGCCGCCAAGAGCACCACAACGCCGCTGGCGAACCTGGAAACCGATGCCGCCCGCATCATCGGGGACTTCGCAACCAAGGCTTGGCGGCGTCCGTTGAACGATGAGGAGAAGAAGGGACTCATGGACTTGTATCGCTACGAGGCCGGCAAGGGCTCCAGCTATGAAGCAGCGGTAAAAACCCCGCTCACCGCCGTGCTCGCATCACCCGTGTTTCTTTATCGGTTTTCCTCCAGCAAAGGAAAAGCGGAACCCTATCCGATCGCCGCCAGCGATCTGGCCACCAAGCTCGCTTTCGTCTTCTGGGCCTCCCTTCCGGACAAGGTCCTGCTGGATCTGGCGCAGCAGGGAAAACTCCATGATGACGCTACGCTCAAAGCCCAGGTGAAGCGCATGATCGCAGACCCCCGTGCCCGCGGATTTGTCGATCAGTTCGCCGGGAACTGGCTGCGCTTCGCCGGTTTCGAGAGCTTCTCCGGCCCCGACAGCATGGTCTTCGCGGAATTCGATGACTCGTTGAAATCGGCGATGAACGAGGAAGTCGTGCTGTTTTTCCTCGATCTTTTCCAATCCAACAAACCGATCACCCTTGCCTTGGATTCGGACTACAGTTTCCTCAATGAGCAACTCGCGAAACATTACGGCATCACTGGGGTGAAAGGTGACGAGATGCGGGTGGTCAAGATCCCCAAGGATCAGCGCGGCGGTGTCCTTGGAATGGGCGCCTTCCTTACCAAGTTTTCAGCCCCGTTGCGCACCAGCCCGGTAAACCGCGGCGTCTGGGCCTACGAACAAGTCCTCGGCAACAAGCTGGGCGAACCACCACCGAACGTGCCGCAACTTTCAGACACGCCGAAAAACGCAGCTGGCCTAACTGTCGCTCAGCAGCTCGCCGAACACCGTGACAATCCGTCGTGCTTCAGTTGCCATGACAAGTTCGATCCGATGGGAGTCGCCCTCGAAAGCTTCGACCCGATCGGCCGCTGGCGTACCGATATCGAAGGCAGCCCGGTGGACAACCTCGGCAAGTTTGGCAGCGGAAAACAGATCGCCGGTTTCTCCGAACTCAAGGCCTACATGATGGACCACAAGGACAAGTTCACCGAAGCATTCTGCCGGAAATTGTTAGCCTACTCGCTCGGCCGCTCGATCATGCCGTCCGACAAACCGCTTCTCACGGAAATGGCCGCCGCTGTGAAGGCTGCAAACTACACGCCCGGGCCCGCGTTCGATCTTCTTGTCACCAGCCAGCAATTCCGTTTCCGCCGCGACGAACTTACAGCCGCGAACCAAAAAACCACTCCAACCACCAACTGAACCCATCTCATGAACCACTCACAAGTCACCCAGGACAGTTATATTCCCACGACCAATCGCCGCTCCGTTCTGCGAGGCATCGGTGCCACCCTGATGCTTCCGTGGATGGATAGTCTCGCCTTTGCCCAAGGGGGCAAGGCAGCCCTTGCTGCTGGTTCTAAAGCGCCCCGTCGCTGGGCTTGCATGATTTTCGCGAACGGCGTGAACTCGGAGCATTGGTGGGCCAAAGGCGAGGGCGCATCCATGGAGCTCTCGAAATCACTCAAGCCCCTAACGGACTACCGAGAGGACCTCCTGTTCATCAACAATCTCCACCTGTTCGACGACACAGTCGGCGTGCACACTCCTTATTTCACCAACTTCCTGGCAGGCGAGAAAATTCGCAACGGTTCCATCCCCGATCTGGCGGAATCCGTGGACCAGTTCATGGGCCGCCACGTCGGCAAGGACACGCCGGTGGCTGCCATTGCACTCGGAACCGAGCCCGCCAAATACGGTTTGGCCGGAGGTCGGCCGGCGATTTACACCGCCACCATGTCGTGGAGTTCGAAGACGACACCGGTTCCGCCCGAGGTTTTTCCACGCCAGGCATTCGATCGCTTGTTTGACGTTTCGGGGCTTGCTCGCGACAAGAGTGTGCTCGACTTTGTGAAGAACCAGGCCAATGACGTCAAACGCCAGCTCGATACACGCGACAGGGACAAGCTCGATGAGTATCTAACATCAATCCGTGAAATCGAACAACGCATCGAGAAAGCCTCCGCAGAAGGTCGCTTTGAAGGTTGGCGCCCCTCGCTGGACAAACCCGACATGGAACGTCCAGGTGATAGCAAGCCACAGAACGTGCCTGAACACATGCAGATGATGGTCGATATCATGATCCTTGCACTCCGGATGGACAAGACCCGCATCGCCTCGCTGATCTTCCAAAGGGATGTCACGGGTATGTCATTCAACTTCCTCGAAGGCGTCAGCAACACCGGCATGCACACCATCTCCCACCATCGCAAACAGGCGAAGACACTCGCAGAGTATCAGATCATCAATCAGTTCCACGTCGAAATGCTCGCTAAGATGGTGACCAAGATGAAAGCCGTGGACGAGGGCAA
>JBIPND010000108.1:0-7573 GCA_044374015.1 Luteolibacter sp.
CGGTATCTATGCCTGCACGGTGGTCAATGATGTCGGCCGCACGTTCAGCTATCGAGCAGAGCTCAGGGTCCTGTCTTCGGCCGGCGAGCTTTTCGACTGGCAGATCGACGACACCCACGCGCCCTTTCTCATTGACGGCGTCAACGGAGCTCCTTTCGAAACAATCACGCTCGGCAGCTCGAAGTTCAACAACACGCTCCAGACTTCCTACTACTCCGACCGCAACGGCTTCGCCTACGTGCGCCCCGGGCTGCCTTTCGGGAACTACGAGGTTTACACACACGTCCCTAACTGGAGATCGACCAATCCGACCGGCGGCTCCTCCAGCGGCGTGACCCATGTCGTCAACCATCGCACGGGCAGCAACTCCACCGTCATCGATCAGCGCGACGGCATCCGGGGCTGGGTTCTCCTCGGCACGCATTCGATGGGCCCCACCTCCGAACTGGTGATCCACGCGCGCACAGCCGAACCTGGATCCCGCTATCCGGCGCTCGATGGAGCCCGCTTCAAAAGAGTGTCCGCCACCACCAACTCCGTCCCCCTCGCACTCAACGAACCCGGCCAAAGCACCTCGCCGGACACACCCGTCCTGATCAATGTGCTCGCCAATGATACCGATGCCGACGGTGATAGCCTGAGTATTTATCAGATTTCCGGCGGCCGCTTCGGCGCGGTCACTTTCTCGGGTGGCGTGGTCACCTATACGCCGCACCCAGGTGTGGTTGCGGGAGAGGAGACCGTTTTCTATCAGGCAACCGACGGCAAGGATGTTTCTAACCCCTCCGGATTCACCGTCACCATCAACCAGGCGGCTGGTACCAGCATCGTCGCCGCCGACACCAACGGCTCAGGCACCGTCACCCGCAGCGGCGGCCCCACGGCTTACCCGAACGGCGGAAACCTCAACCTCACCGCGAATCCCTATCCGGGCTATCAGTTCTATCACTGGGATGGCGCGGTACGTTCGACACAGAACCCGCTCGATATCGTCATTGGCGAAGACACCACGCTCACCGCTGTTTTCCGACCGATATCCAACATCACCAGCTACGCGTCGTGGGCCGCCATCCAGCCATGGTCGAACTCCGCCAGCCAGAGTCCGCGCACCGCAGATCCCGAAGCAGACGGAAGGAAGAACCTTGCGGAGTTCGCTTTCGATCTCGATCCTCTCAACTACGAACACCGGCCCGACCTGATCGAGCTCGCCACCGCCGGCGGAGAACCCTCGCATTTCAAAGTCCGCTATCGTCGGAACCTGCGCGCCGAAGGCATCATCTATAAGATCGAATATTCGGACGATCTTGTCAGATGGGAAACCCACGAAGGCAACGAGGCAATCACCCACTACAACCCGGATGGCGACTTCTCGGCCCAAGAAGTGGAAATCACCGTTCCGGCCGGCGAGGGACAACGCTACATTCGAGTGGAAGCCTCCGTCCCCTGACACCGCATCACTATGGATCGCCAACCGAAAGACTCACGACTCAGACCGCACACTTGGATCGTGGGTGTCCTTCTCGCATCGGTGGCGATCGCCCTTGGGAAGCCGAAGCTCATCATCGAAACCGACATCGGCGGTGATCGAGACGATCAGGAATCATTCATCCGGCTGTTGCTCCACAGCAACGAACTCGACATCCGGGCCGTCGTCTGTGACCGGCCGGAGGAACAATTGTTGGAAAAGGCGGACGACAACGCGAGCAATCCCGACCGGTCAGTGGCGACCAACGGCGTCAACATGGCCCTCTACTACATCGATCGCGGCTACGCACCGGTCGTGGAGAATCTCAAGCTCCACGACTCGGCTTTCCCGTCCGCCGAAACAGCTAGATCATGGCTCGTCGCCGGATATCCGGGCATGATTGACGGCCGCGATCGGATCATCCGCGAGATCGACGCCTTGCCCGAGGGTGAAATCCTCTGGTACATGAATTGGGGTTCCAACGTGGTGCAATCCCTTCCTGGGGAGACGACCATCGAGAGCAATTTCAAGCTAGCGCTCGAACAGGTGCGTGCGGAGCGCGGCGATGAAGGACTGAGGAAATTCCTGAAGAAGATCCGCATCGTTTCCCTCGACGGCAACAGCAACCGCCACGGCAAACTCAACACCCGCATTGGCGACGAGCTGAACGCTTTTGTCCGCGCAGAGTCGATGCACATCGAAGCTGGTTGGCCGACCTTCGATGGAGGCCGCTGGTATCACCGGTTCCAACCGATCACCATGAAGGCGGGTGGTTTCGAGAAATCACTCGACCTATCGGACGAGCACGGCCCGCTCGCCAAGCTTTATCAGGCGCTCGGTCAGAAAGAGGGTGACTCGTGGTGCTTTGTTTACCTCCTGCCCTTCGGAATTGGTGATCCGCTCGAACCCGGCTGGGGCGGTCTCGCAGGGCGCTACTCTCCGAGACAGGAACTTCCCGGAGGCACGCCCGAATCCGCACAGGGCACCCCGTTCTACTGGAACGACCAGCGCGACACCTGGAACGGGACGACCCACCGCGACAACACCGCCGCCCGCTTTGCCGCAGCGCTGCAGAATGCCTTCCGCGCCCGCCTGGATTGGTGTGTGATGCCTTTCGATCAGGCGAACCATGATCCGGTGCCGAGCGTCACAATCGATGGTGGCGCACCCGTCAGGATGGGAGTGCTACGGATCGCTCTAGCAGCAGGTTCCACCGTCAATCTATCATCCACAATTGCCGATCCCGATCCAGGCGACAGCCATTCGTCCAAATGGATCCACTACCCGGAAGCCGGCACCTATCAGGGCGAGCTTGAGATCATTGATGCCACCACGAAAAATGCGTCGTTCGTCATCCCGGGAGCCGCGAAGGGAAAGCAGATCCACGTTTATCTCGAAGTCTCCGACAATGGCTCACGAAAAGGCAATCGGGTGCCCGACCTCATCCGTTACTGCCGGGTGGTGATTGACGTGAACAACTAACCCATCTCATCATGCGCATTCCCTACCTCCTCCTTTCCCTGGCCTTGAGCGCCCATTCCATGGACACCCCGGTGTGGTATCCTTACACACCTTCCAACCATCTCTCGGCCTCCAGCGCCGTGAGTCTCGCGGATTGGTCGATCGAGCCCGCAGGCGCCCACGGCCGCATCGTCCACAAGGATGGGAAATTGATCTATCACAAGCGTGAGATCAAACTCTGGGGCACCTGCCTGGGATTTGCCGACAGCAAGCCGGCCAAGGAGGAAGCTGAGCGGATGGCCGCATTCTTCCGTAAATTCGGCATCAACTCGCTCCGCCATCACAAGCATCTCGATGGACCGGGCTGGCAGGGATTCCAGCATCCCGACAGCTTCGTGCGCTTCGAACCCGAGGGGCTCGACCGCTTCGACTACTTCAACCACTGCCTCAAACAGAACGGCATCTTCATCAAACATTCGCCGACCTTCGGGGTGAACTTCGGCCGCGACGACCTCGCCCGTATTCCCTATCATGCTGAGATTGGGGCGCTCAGTGACAAGCCCGCTCCGCGCATCAAGGCCGCCCACGGTTGGATCTTCCTTTCCACCGAGATCCAGGACCTCCAGATCGAGCAGACAGTGAATCTCCTCAATCACAAAAACCCCTATACCGGTCTCACCTACGCCGAGGACCCATTCCTCTTCTGTGTCGAACTCTTCAATGAGGACAGCGTGCTCTTCAACAGCACCAACGGCCGGCTTCAAAGCTCCCCCACCCTGCGCGCCCGCATCGCCGGGCAGTTCACCGAATGGCTTCGCAAAAAATACGCGACCGAAGCCGCGTGGCGGACCGCATGGGGTGAAGAGGCGATCATTCGTGATCCGGCGTCCATCACCCGGATCCACCTCAAAAACCTGGTGGAACCAGCCAAAATCAAAGGCGCGTTTCCCGCAGAGAGTTTCGACACCGGCTCCATCGTCCCGTGGGCCTCGCCGTGGTTCAACGATCAGGCGATGAACACGTCAGGCGAGTTGGCCTTCCTGCGCCAGCGTCTCCTCGACTCGATGGAGTTCCTCATCGGCCTTCAGGACAATTTCTATCAACGCTTCATCGCCGCGATCCGCAAGACGGGATTCGGCGGGGAAATCGTCACTTCCAACTGGCAGGCGGGCAGTCTCGTCGGCCACCTGCTCAACCTTCATTCCGACTCGCGGACCGGTCTGGTGGACCGTCACAACTACTTCGGCGGAGCCCGCCGTATCGAGATTGGCCAGCCATTCAAGCACGGATCCATGCTTGCGCGACCCGGGATGGGAAATCTCAGTGCCGGTTTCCAACAGGTAGATGGCAGTGCCTTCATGCTCAGCGAGTGGATCCATGTCCAACCGAACGAGTGGTCCGCCGAGGGTCCCGTCACCATGGGGGCCTACGGGTGGGGACTGCAAGGTTGGGACGTTTCCTACCTTTTTCAAATGGGATCCACGAGAGGCCTTCTATCCGAACGCATCGGCCGCAATCCGTGGGACGCCTCGAATCCGGTCTTGCTCGCGACCATGCCCTCTGTTTCCCGCATGGTCCGCCGTCTCGACGTCACCGAATCGCCTCAGACCCACACGCTCAACGCCCATGTCCCTTCGCTTCTCAAAGGAGTCATGGGATTTCGCGGAACCACCGAGCAGGCGCATGACGAGAAATCCTTTTCCACCGACAAGGTCCCGATGGAAGCACTCGCTGCCACCCGGATCGCGGTGAAATTCGGCGATTCCTATCAGGACACGCCGAAGTTCGACATTTCACCGTTTCTTGATGGCGGGACCATCGTCTCCGCCACCCGCCAACTCCGCTGGACGCCGGGGGAGAAGGACAATCCCACCAGCGGTCATTTCACGATCAATACTCCGGGCACGAAGGGTTTTGTCGGCTTCGCCCCCGGAGGCAAGACGTTCGACCTTGGAGACAGTTTCATGATCACACCGGATGCCGGATTCGCCGTCATTCTGCTATCCGCCCGGGGCGAGAAGGAAACCCTGGCGGACGCCCGCCAGATCGTCATTACGGCAATGGCCCGTGGAAGGAACTCCGGCATGACGTTCAACGACGAGGGCAACAAGGTCCTTTCGATCGGAAAGCCGCCCATCCTATTGGAGCCGGTGAAGGCATCCATCAAGCTTCCCTTCGGAGGCACGCTTGATCTGCTGGATCACGATGGGAACGCGGCCACGGCCAGCCGCGTTTTCAAGGACGTCATCATCCTCGCCGGGACCGAAGACAAAACTCCTTTCTATCTCCTCCGGCGCTGAATCCCAACCCATGAAATCCATCCCACCTAAAGAACGGATACCACTCGTTGAAAAGCTTGCTTTCAGTGCGGGCTTCGGTCTGGATGCGCTCTCTGTCTCGCTAATCACCAGCGTGCTCTGGATGCCCTTCTTCAACCTCGGCCTTGGCATCAACGCGGCCGCCCTCGGCGTCGTATTGATGATCTTCCGCTTGTGGGATGCCGTTACAGATCCCGTAATGGGACATATCTCGGACAACGCGCGCACCCGCTGGGGCCGGCGTCGCCCGTTCATGTTTGTGGGTGCCATTACCACTGGATTGATCTCCCTTTGCTTCTGGTTCATTCCCACCTCACTTGGAGATACGGCATATCTTGTCGTGCTCACCCTGGTGGGAATGCTTTTCTTCACCAGTTTCACCATGTGGTCGATGCCTTACTATGGACTGCAACTCGAACTCACGCCGAACTACGATGAGCGCACGCGCCTGACGGCCTGGATGACCGCGATGAACAAGATGACCATGCTCTTTGGCGGAGCGGTGCTTTGGGCAGTGGGCAGCTCGGCATTCACCAATCCGGAAACCGGCAGGGCGGACATCGTCCGTGGTGTCCAAACCCTGTCCCCGGTCTTCGCCGTTCTCGCGATTGTCTTCGGACTGCTACCGGCACTTTTTGTCAAAGAAAGGTTTTATCAATCGGAGGTTACGGACCAGCCCAAGGAAAAATTCTGGACCAGCTTCAAGGAATCCCTCGGTTGCAAACCGCTCTGGCTTTTGATCGGGATTTCCTTCTTCCAGGTGCTCGGCGGCATCGTCATCGACAATCTCGGATTCTATGTGAACATCTTCAAGGTCAGCGGTGGGAATTTCGCGGATGCCTCCTATCTTGAGTTCTTCCGTAAACTCGCCATGGTCGTCGCGGGCATTGCGTTAATCCCGTTCTGGACCTGGCTCGCGGAAAAATGGGACAAGAAATCCGTTGCTGCACTGCTTTTGTTCTCCGGCATCATCGGGCAGTTGTTATCATTTTTCTGCCTGCGTCCGGATATGCCCTATCTCCAGCTCATTCCCGCCGCATTCGGTTCGGGAGTCGCCGCTGCAGTCTGGCTGATCCTCCCTTCAATGAAGGCGGATGTCGCGGACTATGATGAATTGAAAACAGGCAAACGCCGCGAAGGTTCGCTCAATGCGTTCTATTCATGGTTCATCAAGGCCGCCATCACCGGATCGGCCGGCATCACCGGCGTGATCGTCCAATATATCGCCGGCATCGATCCAAAGTTGGAAGCACAGCCACCCGAAGTGGTAAGCCGCCTTTTCACCGCCTATCTGGTGATTCCTTCAATCATCCTGATGGCGCCAATGTATTTCATCTGGAAATACCCACTGGGCCGTGAGCGCATGGCGGAGATCCGCGCGGCCCTCGAGGCCAGACGTGGGACGCTTTGATTTCATGAGCAACCAAACACCTGAATTCTCCGATGTCGATGGAACCGCTCCAACTCCAGATCAACGGGACGGAAATCCCGATTCACACCCTCTTCGCCCCACGTCCGGAAGCGGCATTCAAGTCGAACCCGCTTTGCTGCGCACGGCACCCGTTCAGCGGAAACCAAACCGTTACCCTGCGGCGCGCGGGAAACTGGGAAAAATCCCGCTTGCTCACGCTCGATGGCGGGACGGTCCTTGAAAAAGATGGCGATACCCTTCGTTTCCAACCTGCCGCCGCCGGCACTTATTCAATCTATGACGAGGACTTGCACGTCATTCATTTGTTTCTCGAGAATCCCCCAAAGGACGCGCTGCCACCCGGTTATATCGACGCATCACTCCACGGCATAACATCCAACGCGAACCATTTGCAGACCGTGGCGATTCAAGGACTACTGGATCGCATCGCCGCAAACGGAGGCGGCACGATTCATTTTCCGGCGGGGATTTACCGGACTGGAAGCCTGTTCGCTTCCGGAGATACCCGTCTTCATCTGGACCGGGACTGCATCATTCAGGGCAGCCATAATCCGGCTGATTACCTCACCCACGAGAAAGCATTCGCTCAAGGGACAATCAAGCGCGTCAACACGGTCGGTCGCGCCGCATTGATCACCTTCTCGGACGGTAGCGGCGGTGGCTTGTCAGGAGGTGGGACCCTCGATGGAGCGGGTCACCGGCTGCGTGAACAACTTGTCACCGGAAAGGAAAAGCGGCTATGGTTCAATCTGGTTTCCGCCATCGACTGTGTGGCATTCACCATCCAAGACTGCCATCTGCGTGACAGCGAGTTCTGGAGCACCCACTTCTACCGTTGTGAAAACGTTCGCGTATCGAGGGTCGCATTGATCAACGAACTGCCGCACCGCGATTGGA